>NZ_CP117523.1:3728563-4039277 GCF_036812735.1 Terrisporobacter glycolicus ATCC 14880 = DSM 1288
AAATATGTATAAAATACCCTTTTATTATTATTTTAATTCAATATACTTAAAAAAGCATAGTAAACTTAATTCTATTAAATTTACTATGCTTTCTTTTTAGTTCAAATTATCTATCTACTTCTTATTCTAAACCTTTTTCGTATTCTTCTCCACTTAATAAAGTATCTAATTCAGATGTATCTGACATTTTTACTTTACATATCCAAGCATCGTAAGGAGCTTCGTTTACATATTCAGGTTCATCTTCTAATTTATCTTCATTTATTTCAACTACTACTCCTGAAACAGGAGCTATTAAATCAGAAGCCACTTTTGATGATTCTATAACACCAAAAGACTCATCTTTTGTTAATTCATCATCTATTTCTGGCATTTCAACAAATAAAACTTCTCCTAATTGTTCTTGAGCAAAGTCACTTACTCCAACAAATGCAAATTCTCCTTCAACTTTTACCCAAGTATGTTTTGGAGAATATTTTAATCCTGCTACTGTACTCATATATTTTTCTCCCCTAATATCTTTATTTAAATTACATTATTGGATCCATAGATAATGCTGGATGTCCTTTTTCTTCAAGGAATGCACAAACTCCTTCAGAATCATCAGCTATTGTTTCATCACAAATCATTTCGCTGAAGTTTTCTATTCCAGCCATTTCTTTAACTGTTTGATTTAATTTATCCGCTACGAATTCTTTTAATTCTTTTGGCATCCAAACTATTCTTTCTGGTCCACCTTCAGTATAAGCAAATTTCTTAGAAGATATGAAATGTCTACCATGACCCATGAATCCTGGAGTTTGAACCCCACCACCAGTCATAGATGCAAGTTCACCGAAAGTCATACCAACAGGAGTTATTCCTGGGAACTCTCTATTTACTATAACTAATCCATTAGCTTCTGGCATGATACCACATATACATTCGAAGCATCCACAAGAAGTCATAGGATCTTCCATTATAGAGTAAAGAGTAACTTTTTCAACTGCACCTTGAGATATTTCATTTACAGTTTCATTAACTGATTCCCAAATACCTTTCTTATCATCTATACAATCACCTTTAGCTATTGGTTGACAAGGGCCTGTTGGGTTAAGTTCTTTAGTAGCTTTTGCATCTAACCAAGAAACTGCTCCACAAAGTCCTAATCTTTCAGGAGTAACTACACAAACGTGAGCTGGAGCGAATGATTGACACATGTTACAAGAATAGAAATCTTCAACACTTTCATCAACAAGTGACGCCAATCTATCATCTCTAGATTCATATTTAGCTAAAGCTTCAGCTTTTCTTTCATTAACTATTGCTTCATCAGTTATTATAGTAACTTCGCATTTATCAACAACAGCTTCGAATTCATCTTTCATCATAGCATACATAACTTCACCTATATGCTCAAGAGTGAATCCTTTTTCAACAGCGTCTTTAGATATTCTTACCCAAGACATATCTCTTTGACCTACATGCATTAATCCTTCTATGTAGTTCATGAAATAGTGGAATCTTCTTTCAAGAACTGGTTCGAAGTCTTCTTGCATTGCTTTACCAGCAACATTAACTACTATAGCAAGCGGCAATCTAGTAATTCCATCTGCTAATTTAGCTACATCTATATTTTCACCTATAACTTCTATTTTGTGGTCTTCTATTTCTGCCATAGATTTAGCTATAACTAATTCCCAAGCAGGAGTTTTATTTCCACCAAACTCGTAAGCCATTTCAGCTTTTCTTATTCTTTCACCTTCAAAAGCTGCAGCAAACCCAACTGGTATAGGTATTTCAGTAACTTTTATTTTTATATTTCTAGCTTCTAATGAAGTAGCAACAAATTTATCATAATCTCTTTGAGTTAATAAGTTACAAGGAACTTCAGTAACAACTTGGTCAGTTATAACTGGGAATCCAAGAGCTATAGCTCCAGCACCACAAGCAACTATTAATTCACTAAGTGGTCCAAATGCATTAACAAATGCAGGAACTCTCTTAGCTGTATATTCTAATAATTGGTTTAAATCTCCTGGAGGAACAGCACCGAATATTAACGCAGCTCTTATAGCAACAGAAACAACATGGATAACTGATGTTACATCATATCCTAGAGGTATAACACGAAGTTCTACACTCATTTTTACTCCAGCTTCTATAGCTTGATCTATAACTTTTCCCACTAAGAAAGTCATTATACCCTTAGATTGGTAATCTTTAACTACTTTTGCTAATGTTTCAGCATCTGGGCATTCACCAAGAACAACTGCAACACCAGGTATATCCCCAGTAACTAGTGGTACACCTAGAGATCTTATTATAGGGTCAACTACGTGTCCTGCACATGGAGCTTCATATGGAGCCTCGTTTAAAGCATATTTAACTGCTTCAACTATTTCAGCAGCTAAAGCGGTAGCTAAACCAGCATTTAAAGCTGTTTCTAGTAATGGTTTTTCTACTATTAAAGATTTTACTATTTCTAAAGCACCTTCTAAATCTGCTAAAGTAGCCATTTTTTTACCTGTTGCAGCATATATACATGGAAGAGAATATGCTGTATCTGGGAATGCCACCGGACATTCTTTACCTTTTTCTGCTATTGCAGCTGTAAGCGATCCGTTTGCTGCATCATATGCTTGATTTGCACCTGTATAGATTATGTTATATAAATTCACTTTTTACTTCCCCCTTTTATGAATTATATGTTTATATTTAGGCTAAGCATTAGTCTGTAGTGCCTAGCCATTTAAACCTAATTCTAATTTAAAATTCTAATATTTATTATCCTTTATAATCAAAAGCTAAATCTTTTACTTCTAAGAAAGAGTCGGCATATAAGTTTGAGTTTCTGATTATATCACAAGATTTTATAGTTTGTATTAATATCTCATCTAATGGATTAACTATTGCAGAAGAGAATCCGTTAGCCATAGCCATTGCTAACCAGTTACTATCTAATATTGGTCTTATGTGTTTTGGACAACCATTAGAAACGTTTGATAATCCACCAGTAGTTTTTAGTCCCATTTCAGTCATTTGTCTTATAGCTTCTAATACATCCATTTGTTTATCTTGCATTCCTTTTATAACTAGGCAAAGTGGGTCGAAGTATACATCTGTTTCTGGATCTATTCCAGCCATAGCAGCTGCTTCTATTAACTCAGTACAATATCCCATACGTTGCTCATTGTCTGATGGTATACCTTCTTTAGCACATAATGCTATTATAGCTGCATCATATTCTCCAGCTACTTCCATTAAATGCATTCTATCTCCAGCATCAGCAGAGTTTATGATTGGTTTTCCATGAGTTCTATCATATACTTTTAATCCAGCTTCTAAAGCTGCAACGTTTGCTGTATCTAAAGCTAATGGAACATTGTTTAATTCATTTTGAAGTAATTTAACTCCCCACTCCATTATTTCTGCTCCATCTCTTTCAGCTGGTCCTATGTTAAAATCTATAACATGAGCTCCTGCATCTAATTGCTCTATCGCTCTTTTTATTATCGGTTCTGGATTTCTTTCAGCTATAGCTTTTCTTATTGGTGGTGCTATACAGTGAATTCTTTCACCTATAATCATAAATTTTTCCATATTAATTTATCCCCCTTAGATTTTATATGTTTATATAATTTTATTAATAAAATAAAACTTTATCTATTTTCCATATCTCTCTTTTAAGAATTTTGGAAGTTCCATAGCTTCTGGAGTACCAACTATAACATTCCAATCTGGTAAGTTATCTTGTATATCTGCTTGTATAACAGCAACTTTACCTGGTATGATTAAGTCTCTGCTCTTAGTCATATCAGCTATACCACACTCTTTAACAAAGTTTCCTATTACACTACCACCAAATTTACCAGCAGCCCAAGAAGTAAGAACTGAATATCCACCAGCGTCTGGTATTACTAACCAGCAAGGAATTTTAGATCTTTCAAGTTCACCAGTTACAACAAAGTAAGTTAATGCAAAGTCAACAGTTACTAAAACTGGAGAGTTTTCATCTGGGTTATTTATTGGATAAACTTTAGTTTCAACTCTCATTGGTTTTTGAGGGTCAGTGAATAAGTTTTGTCTTAAAGCATATAGTGGTAATGCTTTTGCATAGTTTATATCATCTATTACTATTATAGAACCATATTTAACTGTAAATGCAGATGACAATGCAACTTCCATCATTTCATCTCCATTAGCTAATTTACTTACGAATACTATAGATGGATATCCAAAAGTTCTATCTTGTTCTTTTAATGCTGTTCTTCTTACTTGAACTGCATTAACATAAGTATCTTTTACAGTTTCTCCTGTTACATCAAGTATTAATTCTTTATATCCAGCTTTTTGAACTAATTCTGTTGTTTCATATAACTCTTCTAAACTAGCAGCTTTTAAACCTAGCGCTAAGTTATCACCTTTAACTACATCTATCATATCTTTGTAGTTATCTTTAGTTGCTCCAACTACTACTGGTTTTAATCCAGCAAGTGCTGCAACAGCTTCTTTAGCTACTTCAGCATCATCTACATTTAAGATGAAAGCTACACTAGTTTCTGCTTTTAATTTATTTATTATATTTAAGAAGTTTTCTTTATTATCACTGTAAGTAACACAAGCAAATTCAGCTTTCATTATTTCGCCGATTCTTTCATACTCTACAGCTTTTATATTAGCTATCTTAGCATCTACTTGCTCTTCAGTCATACAATCACAGAATGCTATAGCATATCTATTTTTACTTACTAAAGTTTTTTCATGTCTGAATAATACAGTTTCTCCACCTAAAGTATATTCACTTTCTCCAGCTCCAACTTTTAAAGTTTTCATTGGAGGTGCAGTTGCCTCTGATAATTTTTGTATTGATTCATCAGACATATGTGGACATTTTTCAACTTCAACCGCTCCTGAAGCAACCTTCATAGAGAAAGCCATACAAGTTGGAAATCCACATTCTTTACAGTTTTTCTTTGGTGTTAATTTAAATATATCTAAAGCTTTAAGTGCCATTTTTTTATCCCCCTAACCTTACAAATATTATTAAGCTAACTCGCTTATAAATGATTTTATAGTTTTTACTGATTCTGGATGACGAAGTATTACAGCGTCAGATCCGCCTACTAAAACAGCTGTTGCAGTAGAAACTTCCATTGCTATACTTCTTTTTTCACTGCATCCCCATTCTGGTTGATCTGTTTCATCAGCTATAGCTTCTTTAACATGACCAACTTCAAAAGAAACTGGTGTAACTATTGGTATTTGTAATTGCTTATCATTTTGATTGAAAGCAGCAAGTCTTATTCTATCCATTGTAGATGCAACATACTCATATCCATATCCAACAGCTGAACATCCAACGTTCATAACTATATTTTCAGGTTTAACACCTAATTGAGTTAGCAAAACATTCATTTGTTTAGCTAAGTTTATATCAACAGCTGATTCTGCTCCAACTTTTTGACCATAAGCTAATCCTGCAGCAGCACCTACTTCTTTGTAGTTATCTTCAACTGCAGATAATATTAAAACATTTTTACCTTCTAAAGATTCTGCAACTTTAGCAAATAATTTACCATCTTTCTCAGCAACTCCACATCCTGCAACTACTAAAGGTAAATCTATTGCATCAGCAACCTTTTTAGCTACTTCTGCACATTCTTCAGGAGATTTATCATCGGTATTAGGATCAGCTCCTACAAATCTTAAGCATATAAAATCTGCTTCTGTATTATCTTGAACATATTTTGCCCAAGCAGCAGGGTCATTTGCTACATCTTTGTACATTTCTTTGTAACTATCAATCCAAGTTTCTGGATATACATCATTTATTTCTATCCCCACTTTTTGAACATTACCTGTATCACCATCAAAGCTATAGAATGGTAATACATTCTCTCCACCTAGTTTTATAGCTTTTTCTCCTGTTCCTATTATTACTTCACTTACTTTTCCAGAACTTTTTTGAACAGACATTTTAAATGCCATATCTTTTTCCCCCTTAAGCCTATTTTAATTCTAATTTTGCCACTATTTCTTCCATGGCTAATCTAGATTTTGATTCTTTTGGTAATTTCACTAATGGAATTCCATCTGAATCATATTTATATATTAATTCATCTAAAGGTATAACACCTAGAAGGTTTAAATTATGCTTATTAATTTCTTCTTTTACACCATCATTTAATATGCCATTTGGTGCTTTATTTACTATAAGATAAACCTTTCCAACACTTAAATTTAATTCTATAGCTAAATCTCTAATTCTTGCAACAGCTTGGATACTTCTTCTTGAACAATCACTAACTAATAATAAAGTGTCTATATGTTTAGTTGTTTTCCTACTTAAATGTTCCATCCCTGCTTCATTATCAGTAATAACATAATTGTACTGGCCAGAAATCTGCTTAACTTGTTCTCTTAGTATTCCATTTACGAAGCAATAGCAACCCTCGCCTTCGGATCTACCCATTACTAACAAGTCATATCCGTTTCCTTCTACTAATATAGAATTTAACTTCCATTGTAAAAACTGAGCTTTTGTCATACCTCCAGGAAATGAATATCCTTTTTTTTCAGTCATATTAGCTTCTTCTCTAATTTGACCTATGGTTTCCTCAACTTCAACACCTAATACTTCATTGATATTAGCATTGGCATCAGCATCAACTACTAAAATTGGTTTTTTATTTTCTTTTAATAATATATCTATTAAAAGCCCTGTAAGACTTGTTTTACCAGTTCCACCTTTTCCTGCTACTGCTATGTTATAACTCATTTTAGGATTTCCCCCTTAATACGCCTAAACAGAGCTTTTACTCTGTTGCTTAGCTTATAAAGATGATGGTACTGAGTGAACGCATTCTCCATGAACATCATGTAATGCTTCCATAATACCTTCTGATAAGCTTGGATGTGCATGTATTACTTTTCCTACATCCTTAGCTTTTAAACCTAAACCTACTGCTAGAGATAATTCAGTTAATAAGTCTGTACAGTGAGGTCCTACTAAAGTTGCCCCTATTATTACATCGTCTTTATCAACTAATATTTTGATAAATCCTTGTATTTTTCCTATAGCTTTAGCTTTACCTAAACCTCTAAAATCAAATTTACCAACATGATATTCTATGCCTTCAGCTTTTAATTCATCTTCAGTTTTTCCTACACCTGCTACTTCAGGCTCTGTATATACACAACTTGGGATAGATTTATAGTTAACTGTTTCGCCATTTCCTTTTACTGCATTTTCTGCAGCTACCATACCTTCAGCAGATGCAACGTGTGCAAGCATTGCTCCTGGTATAATATCACCTATAGCATAAACACCTTCAAGATTTGTTTCCATATATTCATTTACTTCAATGAATCCTCTGTCAGTCATTTTAACACCAGCTTCAGCTACACCAGAGTTAGCTAAGTTTGGTTTTCTTCCTGTACAAAGCAATACTACTTCTGCTTCTAAAGATTTGCCGTTATTTAAGTTAAGTTTAACTATGTCATCACTAACTTCAAAACTGTCAGTTGCAACGTTACACATAACTTTTATTTTGTCTTTCTTGAATTGTCTTGCAAGAGCTTTAGCACCATCAGAATCCATTCTTCCTAATATTTGTGGAAGAACCTCTACTATAGTAACTTTTGTTCCTAGTGAAGAATAGAACTGACCTATTTCAGATCCTATAACTCCACCACCTATTATAACCATAGATTTTGGTAGTTTTTCTAAACTTAATACCTCATCAGAAGTTATAACATTTTTACCATTATATGGCATGAATGGGAATACTGTAGGTATAGAACCGTTAGCTAATATTATTTTATCAGCTTTAACTTTTTCTACACTTCCATCATCCTTAGTAACTTCTATAGTATTTTTATCAATTAGTTTTCCAAATCCATCTATCTTTTTTACTCCTCTTTTATCGAAAAGGAATTGGATTCCTGCAACTAATTCATCAGTTATTTTTTGTTTTCTAGCTACTATAGCTTGAAAATCAGGTTTAACTTCTCCTTCAACATTTATTCCAAAAGATTTTGCTTCTTGAACTGTTCTTAATACATCACTAGAAGCTAATAATGCTTTAGTAGGTATACATCCTACGTTTAAGCAAGTTCCTCCTAGTCTATTTTTTTCTATTACTGTTACTTCAGCACCAAGCATAGCTGCTTTTAAAGCTGCTACATATCCTCCTGGGCCACCACCAACTACTGCAACTTTCATGTTCAATCCCCCATTTAACCTAAAACAAAATTTTTATAACCCTGCTTCATCTAATATTTTTGGAACATTTTCTTCTGCACCAATTGCCATTATATGTACACCATCACATAGGTTTTCTTCTTTAAGTTGTCTAATGAATTCACCGGCCATCTTAATACCTTCTTGTACATAATTGCCTTTACCAGCTGCCTTTAATCTTTCTATTTGATCATCTGGAACAAATATCCCAGGAACATTTGCTGTCATAAACCTAGCCATTCCAGGTGATTTTAACGGAACTATACCAGCCATGATTTTACAATCCATATCCTTAGTAAGTTCTCTAAATTTTCTCATGTGTTCTATATCATAAACTGCTTGAGTTTGGAAAAATTTAGCTCCAGCATTTATTTTCTTCTGCATTTTTAATAATTGTACTTCTATTGGAGTATATTCAGGTGTAACACAAGCTCCTAAATAGAAGTCTGTTTTACCTTGTAATTCAAGTCCCACACTATCTGTACCTGCATTTAAAGTAGAAGCTGTTTTTAATATACTTACAGAATCTAAATCAAATACTGGTTTAGCCTGTGGATGGTCACCTACACTTGTATGGTCACCTGTTAAAGCTAATAAGTTGTTTATACCGAATACACCAGCAGAAAGCATTTCACCCTCTATTGCGATTCTATTTCTATCTCTACCAGTCATTTGTATTACTGGCTCTAATCCTATATCCTTTAATAATTTACATGTAGCTAGAGAAGTTGCTCTCATTACAGCAGATTGGAAATCTGTTACGTTTGCAGCATGAACTCTTCCTACACATAATTTAGCACATTCTATTAAGTGAGAAAGGTCTGTACCTTTTGGTGGTGCCATTTCTGCAGTTACAGCGAATTCTCCTCTTTCAAATGCTTCTTGTAACTTACTCATGAAAATAATCCCCCTTTATTTACCTAACTTTTAAGCTTCAGCTTCAGCTTTTCTATTTGCGTTGTGTCTTCTTGGATTTAATTGTTTAGAATAATCTTTTGGAGCTCTTACTTCTAATAAATTGTCTAGTTGATTTAAATCTCTAAGTCTTTCATAGATTTTTACCCATGCACAATCATTGTCTGGATCAACTTCACATTTACCATTTTTAGCTCCACCACACGCACCATTTATTAAGCCTTTGGCACACATAGTAACTGGACAAATTCCTCCAGTCCAACCAAGTTCACATTCTCCACATGCTTTACATGCTTCTTCAAATTGACCAACTCTCTCAACTTCACCTATAAATAAAGTATTATTAGCTGGGTAAACAGGAATATTTTGTTTTTTAGTATTTTTTACAATAGTTTGAGTTCCATCTCCACATGCTAACGATAATATTGCATCAGCATCTTTTAACTCATTTTTTAATAATTTGAATTCTTTTTTACCTAGTAACAAGTTACAAGCCGTATCTGGAAGAAGATATCCTAATACTTCTTTTCCTTCAGCTTCTAATAAAGCTTTCATTTCTTGTATTTCAGGTTCACCACCAGTTTTACTAGCAGCTGCACATTGGTTACATCCTACTAATATAACCTTTTTAGCGTCTTTTAAAAATCCTAGTATTTCAGCCATTGGTTTTCTATCAGATATTACCATAGATATTTTCCCCCCAAAGTTTTCTATTTCAAATACATTTGTGTCTAATTACTTGTTGTTTTGTTGTTTACATGCTTTTATCACATGTTTAGCAAGTATAGAAGTTGTTACTGAGCCAACACCTGCTGGAACTGGAGTTACCATTGATGCTTTTTCCACAACATCATCAGTATCAACATCTCCGCAAATTCCTCCACCTTCAGGTTTAGCATTTATACCAACATCTATTACAACTGCACCTTCTTTAACATAATCAGATTTAACCATTCTCGCTCTACCAACACCTGCAACTAATACATCTGCATTAGCACAAACCTTTGGCAAATCTTTAGTTTTTGAATGGCAAATTGTAACTGTAGCGTTTTCACCTAGTAGTAACATCGATACTGGTTTACCAACTACCATTGATCTCCCTAGTACAACCACATTAGCCCCTTTTAGTGGTACATTATAATGTTTTAATATTTCAACCACTGCTGTTGGAGTACATGGAGGGAATCCAGTTTTGTCTCCTTCCATAAGTTTTGCAGTATTCATTGGACTAAAGCAATCAACGTCTTTTTCTGGTGCTATAACATTTTTTATTACTTCTTCATCTATACCTTCTGGTAATGGTCTAAAAGTTAATATTCCATGTACTGAAGTATCCTTATTTAACTTTTCTAATGTTTCTATATATTTTTCTTGAGTTGTTCCATCTGGTAACTCAGTAACCTCTGCTGTAATTCCTATTGTTTCACATTTTTTAAGAGCACCCTTTTCATATGAAAGGTCGTTAGGCTTAGCACCAACTCTTAAAATAGCTAATTTAGGTTGTATACCATCTTTAACTAAAGCTTCACATTCACCTTTTAATACTCCGCTAAGTGCATCTCCAACTGGTTTACCTTTAATTATTTCTCCCACTCTACTTTTCCTCCCACATTTTTAAAGATTATTTTCCGTATTGTCATTAATTAAATTATATATTTATCTTATTATCTTCGCTTTTATATAAATAATTTTGTATAAAAATATATTATAATTTTAAAGTTATAATATATTTTTATATTATTAGTTTAACTTCAAAATCCTTATCCTAAAGCAACTAATACTTTTTCATATACTTCATCACAAATTTTAACTCCATCTTGAACTAATTGATTACATTCTTTTTCTATTTTCCCTGCATATTCCCTGTCCTTCATTGAATTAACATTAATTATTACATTCAATTGGCCTGATAATATGGCAGCTCTTAAGCATTGAACTCCGCATCCAACATCGCTTATGGCAAGTTTAGAACCTTTATCAACAAGTTCTTCATGCAGTTTTATAGAATCGAAGCATAATCTTACTATATTCATAGGTACTTCACATGCAACTTTTAAACATTTTTCCATTGTTTCAGATTTATATTGCTTTTCTTCTTCAGTAGAAGTTGGAAGACCATATGCTTTTGATAATGGGTAAAATCCTTCTGCATCTTTATCTATCATAGATAAAAGCTCTTCTTCTAATTTTGCTGCTTTAGCTAGTATCTCTTGAATAGTTTCTTCATACTGAGCATACTTTTTCTTTCCAGTAGTTAAATTGCAAACCATACTTCCTAAAGCCATACCTATTGCTCCAGCAAGTGCAGCAGCTCCTCCGCCTCCTGGTACAGCAGATTTCGAAGCTAATACTTCAATAAAATCTACACAACTTTTTTGTGCTATTTTTTCCATAAAGATTTATGCCTCCTTAAATTATTCAAGGTTAATTGTAGGGTAGTGCACAAAATAGTATTGTGCACTACTTCTTTAGTGTTTATATATTTAAAGATTAATTTTTTAATTTTAAAGTTCTAGAATAATCCTGAAATTACTCCATTTTCATCAACATCTATTCTTTCAGCAGCTGGACGTTTTGGAAGTCCTGGCATCTTCATTATTTCTCCAGTAAGAGCAACAACGAATCCTGCTCCAGCAGAAACAGTTACTTGTCTAACTGTAATTTTAAATCCAGTAGGTCTGCCTAATACATTAAGATCATCAGTTAAAGAATATTGAGTTTTAGCCATGCATACTGGCATATTCCCAAATCCTAAACCTTCTAATCTAGTTAATTCTTTTTTAGCTTGAGGAGTAAAGTTAACTCCATCAGCACCATATATCTTAGTAGCTATTGCTTCTATTTTTTCTACTAATGTTAAATCATCTTCGTAGCAGAATTGGAAGTCATTTTCTTGTTCGCAAAGTCTTAATACTTCCTCTGCAAGTTCAACTCCACCTTCTCCACCTTTAGCCCATACTTGAGATAAAGCAACGTTAACGCCTAATTCTTTACATTTAGTTCTAACTAATTCAACTTCAGCTTGAGTATCAGTTGGGAATTCGTTTATAGCAACAACTGCTGGTAATTTATAAACTTGAGTTATATTTTCAACATGTTTTAATAAGTTTGGAAGACCAGCTTCTAGAGCTTCTAAGTTTTCATTATTTAATTGATCTTTTGGAACTCCACCATTATATTTAAGCGCTCTAACTGTAGCAACTATTATAACAGCACTTGGTTTTAAGTTAGCCATTCTACATTTTATATCTAAGAATTTTTCAGCTCCAAGGTCAGCACCGAATCCTCCCTCAGTAACAACGTAGTCTGCAAAGTGCATAGCCATTCTAGTAGCTATAACAGAGTTACATCCATGAGCTATATTAGCAAATGGTCCACCATGTACAAAAGCAGGCGTTCCCTCTAAAGTTTGAACTAAGTTTGGTTTCAAAGCATCTTTTAATAATGCAGCCATAGCTCCATTAGCTTTTAATTGTTCAGCAGTTACTGGTTGACCTTCAAAGTTATAACCAACAACTATTCTACCTAATCTAGCTTTTAAGTCCATAATATCACTTGCCAAACAGAAAGCTGCCATTACTTCTGAAGCAACTGTTATATCAAATCCGTCTTCTCTTGCAACACCATCAGCTCTAGATCCTAATCCATCAACTACGTTTCTTAATTGTCTATCATTCATGTCTACGCATCTTCTCCAAGTAATAGTTCTAGAATCAATTCCTAGTTCATTTCCTTGATGAATATGGTTATCTAATATTGCAGCTAATAAGTTGTTAGCTGCACCTATAGCATGGAAATCACCAGTAAAGTGTAAGTTTATGTCTTCCATTGGAACAACTTGAGCGTATCCACCACCTGCTGCCCCACCTTTAATACCAAATACTGGCCCTAAAGAAGGTTCTCTTAATGCAACAAGTACATTTTTTCCTAATTTGTTTAATCCATCAGCAACACCTATAGTAGTAGTTGTTTTTCCTTCCCCCGCTGGAGTAGGGTTTATAGCTGTAGTTAATATTAACTTAGCTTTTTTACCACCATTGTCTTGTTTTAATAGATTGTAATCTACTTTAGCTTTGTACTTGCCATATAACTCCAAGTCATCCTCTGTTAAACCTAATTTTTTACCTATTTCTCTAATATCTAGAGGTTTTGCCTCTTGAGCAATTTCAATATCTGATTTGAATCCCATAACTATTCCTCCCACAGTTTTTATAATAAGCAGTAAAAGTATTTTTTTATGTACTATTACTGTTTTAATCTCACTTTATTAATTTTTAACTGTTCTGATTTTTTATCTCAACTAGTCTATTTTTAATAGCTTTTATCTCATTTCTAGTTGCTTCACTTATATCGTAAGGAGATTGGTTTGCTCTATCTGAATCAATTACTTGTTGATTATAATGAATAAATCCTAAAGCTTCTCCATCTTCAAGATTACCCTTTATAAACTCAATATCTTGATTATCTCTCATTTTATTTCCAACTACATATACTTTTTTAACACCTATATCATTACCAAGTTTTTTAACTTTTCTATAGGTTTGTAAGCTTCTTTCACCAGGTTCAACTACCACTATAAATGCATCAACACCTTGAGCAGTACCTCTTCCTAAATGCTCAATTCCTGCCTCCATATCCATTACAACAACATCATTGTTTTGTAATATTAGATGTGAGCATAATCTTTTTAATAGGACATGCTCTGGACATACACATCCAGATCCTCCTGTATCAACAGTACCTAATGTTAACAGTCCTACTCCATTATGTTCTTTACAATACTTTTCTGGAATATCATCTACTTTTGGATTTAGTTTAAACATTTTATTAAAAGTACCTTGGCTAGTAGCAGTTCTTTCTGATACTAAGTTTTTCATTTCAGATATTGGTACAATTGATTCATAAACATCCTTTGGAAAACCTAATGCTAAAGCTAGATTGGCATCTGGATCTGCATCAACAGCTACAACTCTAAAACCTTCATCTGCAAACATTCTTGCTATCATTGAGGAGAAAGTTGTTTTACCTACTCCACCTTTTCCTGTTATTGCTATTTTCATATTCTCCCTCATCTCCCGTCCTTAGTGTATTGTCTTAAATTTAATAAAAAGCTAATTTTTATGTAAATATATATACAGTTAGTTTATTGTTAATTTAATATTAACAATAAACTAACTTTTATTAACTTAATTTTCTAGATTATTTATTATTCAGCAGTCACTTCTGCTAATCTTTTATTTAAAATTCTTTCTTGATATAAAGTTTCAAATGCTGGACGCTTAGATTCTATATCATCCATTATCATTTTAGCTAATTCTACTGGATCTTCGTTAACATAGAAGCAAGCTCCTACTTGATCTTTTAATCCTCCACATAATAATTCAACAGCTCTAGAAGAACCTGTAACTGGTGGCATAACACCTAAGAAAGTATCTATACCAGAAGATACAACATAAGTACCTATTGCTACAGCTTTTTCTGACATCCACTCTGGAGCACATCCAGCAACTGGTAAGTCAGATATATCCATATCACAAGCATTAGCTACTAATGAACAAACATTCAGTATACGAGAGTTATCAACACAAGATCCTAAATGTATTACAGGAGGTATATCAACTAATTCACAAACCGTTGCTAAACCTTTTCCTGCATATTTAGGAGCATTTTCTTTTAGCATTAAACCATTCTTACAAGCTGCAGAAGCTCCACATCCTGTAGTTACTACTAAGAAATCATTTTTAATTAATTCTTTTATTATAGTTAAATGGTTATAGTTAGATGGAGTTTTAGCATTGTTACATCCAACAACACCTACAACCCCTCTTATTACTCCAGATGCAAGAACATCTACTAATGGTTTTAATGTATCCATTTCATCTATTTGTGTATTAACAACATTATTTAATTGTCCTACTATAGCTTCTTCAGCATATCCAACCATACCTTCTGATTTTAAATCTGGAACTAAAACTTTAGATGCATCTCTATTTTTAAAGTTCATTATAGCTTCTCTTACTATTGTTTTAGCATCTTCCATAGCTGTATCTTCATGGAATTCCATATGTGTAGCACCAGTTATTCTAGCTTTTGGAGATGTAGTTATAAATTTAGTATGATAATGGCTAGATAATTCAGGTAAAGCTGGGAATATACACTGAACGTCAACTATCATAGCTTCAACAGCACCAGTTATTATAGCTAATTCTTGCTGATGGAAGTCACCAGCTATTTTAACACCATGTCTCATTGTTAATTCATTACCTGTACAACATATTCCAGATAATGTTATTCCATCAGCTCCAACTTCTTTAGCTAATTCTTGCATTTCTGGTAATTCAGAAGCTGCAACTATCATTTCTGATAATGTTGGCTCATGTCCATGTAATATTATGTTTACATTGTTTCCTGCTAATACATTTAAGTTAGCTTCAGTATGAACTGGCTTTGGAGTTCCAAATAATATATCGGAAATCATTGTACCTATCATAGATCCTGCCCAACCATCTGCCATTGAACATCTCATTGACATATGTATTAGGGAATCTAAGTCAGCTGTACATCCTATATGAGTTGAATGCATCACTGTAGCTATTTCTCTATCTATAGCCCTTGGCTCTATTCCTAATTTATTCCATAATTCTTGTCTTACTTTTGGAGCTCTTTTTAATAATTTTGATACACCAAATGGTTTACCAAATTCCATTAAACATACTTCAGCTACTTCATGAGCCAATTCATATATATCTTTACCTTCAGGATCAACATCCATAAATTTAGCGAACTCTATTAATTTTTGAGGTTCTTTAACTTGATAGTCTCCACCAGGGCAAGTCAATGCTAATGTATGAGTTATATCTCTAGCATGATCTGAATGGGCAGCAGTACCAGCAGCAACCATTCTAGCAAAGTTTCTACCAACTATAGTATGCTCGTCAGCTCCACAAAGCCCCCTTGGAGTTTTTGCACTTATTCTACATGGTCCCATACCACAGTTTCTACAACATACACCTTGAAGACCAAAACCACATTGAACTTTGTATCCTAACTTTCTTTTATACATAGTTTCAACGCCATCTTTTTCTGCCTTCTCTAACATTACCTTACTGTTTAAGTCTATTGTCATGTTTTGCATTTGCTCAAGAACGTTAATATCTTTTTTTTCCATATTCTTTTTCCCCTCTTTGTAATTTTTTAACCCTATTTTTTGAAACAACAAAAAGATGCCTTAAGTATATATTTCAATATATTTTAAAAAATATATGATAAACAAAATCATTAGGGAACTATCCTATTGATTTAAAAAAATTAATTTTTTCACAAGCATAGATATAATTTGTTATATTCACATAACATTAAACGCACAACTATCTACTGCTTTTATGCAATTTTAAAAAGATCGTTCCTTCTATATTAATTATTGGAAATTATTTTGTCGATGGAAATTTAGATTAGAATATAATATTAGATTTGTCACAATTTATTTTCCATTTTTTTCATTTAGTCGCTTTAATTAGATTATATATTAATTTACTTGAATTGTATACCGATTTGCATTTTAAAAATAGCATTTATAATCATTCTTTTTTTAATTTCCTTTATAGAATAATGATTTTTTTCTTTCATAAATATCATTTGTCTACAAAAAACCATAGTATGAGATAATTAACCTCTAACTATGGTTTTCATTGTAAAATTTATAATTTTTTAATTAACTCTGTAATTCTCTAGCTCTCTCATACAAGAAATTGTTATTTCATCTTCAGGATTCAATTCATAAGCTCTTTCTATATAATAAATGGCATCATCAATATCTCCTGTATTTAAATATGCCATTCCTAAATTACAAAGAATTTCAGGATCTTCTTTTATTTTTGCTGCTTGCTCTAATAGTTCAACAGCTCTATCCATATTTAATGATGAAGCTTCACACAAAGCAAGTTCAACTAAAGTATCTACTTGTTTAGGTCTTATCATTAATATTTTTTCAAAATAAAGCATGGCTTTATCTATTTCGCCCATATTTTTATAAGCTATACCAATTATAAATAATAAGTTCCACCAGTCATTGTATTCTTCTTCCAATGGTAATAATTTTTCAAGACCTTCTTCAAATTTTCCTTGGAATACTAAAGAATATCCTTCTTCATATTGAACTTTATAATCCATCTTCCCTAGGTTTTCTTGTATTTCTGCTATTATGTCTTCATCTAAACCTAGCGTCATTGCTTCTTCCCATATTACTTTAGATTTAATATATTGGCTTTGATTATAATAATGATATCCTAAGTGATAATATGCTAAGGCAAAGTTTTCATCCATTTTAATTATTTCTTCAAGTTTTTCTCCAGCCTCTAATAAAAATGCATTCATTGCATTTGCGTCACCGTCTTTTTGATAAGTCGTTGCAACCTCTTGACAAACAATAGCATAATTATAAAGACCTTCTATATCATTAGGATATAATGTAATTAATCCTTTGATATAAATTAATGCATCTGTATATTCGCCAAGTTCAAAGTATTTTCTAGACATATATCCAGCATAAGGCCTTACTTCAAAGTTTACTTTCTTCTCAAGGGCGCTTAAGAATTTTTTATACTCTGAATTATATTTAAACTCTGGATCAATGCCTATTATATATATCATTGCATCTGCTATAGACATTGAATTTAGTCCCTCTTGTGCTGTCTTTTCTTTTATTCCTTTAACAAGAACATCATTTTTTATAGGTACATTTAAGCCTTCTTTTGGTATTTCATATCCATCTAAATGAAAATCTCCATCTTTTTTTACAGTTATAAATGCAAGTTCTTCAGTTTTTCTAAGTAAATATTTATCTATTTTAAACTTCATCTTCTTCTCCTATCTTTACAGTATAAGTTTTTGACTTATCAAATACTTTATTAGTATTATAGTCAAATAATATTACAGTTTCTTCCCTTTTTAATTTTACACTAATATCTTCTTTTAATCTTAAAATATCATATTTAAATGGTTCAAAATGAATATATTTTAAAATATATTTTGTTGGTGTATTTGCAAATTGTGGTAAGTATTCTTTAAGATTATCTACATTATGCAGGAAATCATGACACTTACTTTTAAAATTATTTATTTCTATTTTGTTGAAAATAGGTGGAACTGTTGATATTTTACCTAAGGATAAATAGTCATATTTTAATACCTCACTAAATAAATCATTATCTTTATTTATTTTCTCATTATAGAAATCTAACAATATTTTATATAACTGATTTTTTCCTTGGGCCATATGGAAGTATCCCATTTCTTCAAAATATGTTGAAAATTCTTCAAAGAATTTAAATGGACTTTCACTATAATAATTTTTAATTATATATTCTAAAGACAATGGGAAGTTATTAGAATTATAATAAGTTTCTAATATTTCTTCTATATCTTTTATTTTTAATATTTCATCATAACTTATAAAATCATTGTATAAAACTTCGTATGGAGCATAATCTTTAAATTTGTATCCATATTTCACTGAATTATATCTCATACCTGTTCCTTTAATCATCTTTAAGAAACCAAGTTGTAATTGTTCTATTTCTAAATTAAATACATCATTGAAAGACTCTTGAAATCTTTCATAACCTTCATAAGGAAGACCCGCTATTAAATCTAAATGTTGATGTATATTTCTAAATGATTTTATGGTCTTTACAACATAAGATAATTTTTCAAAATCATCTCTTCTTCCTACTGCATCTAAAGTTTTTTGATTAGTACTTTGTACGCCTATTTCAAATTGGAATAGACCTTCTTTACAATTTTTTAGAAAGTTAAGCATATCATCATCTAGTAAATGTGCTGTAACCTCAAAATGATATGTTGTATAACCATTATCATTTTCCATTAGAAAATTCATTATCTCCTTAGCAAATTTCTTATTTGCATTAAAAGTTCTATCTATAAATTTTATTTGAGATACTTTTGCATCTATAAGATTTTTTAAATCTCTTTTTACTCTATCAATACTAAAATATCTAAGACCTTTTATTGCTGATGATAAACAGTACTGGCAGTTGAATGGACATCCCCTAGATGTCTCATAATAAACTATTCTATTTTCATATTCTTTTATATCCAAATTATCATAAGGACTTGGTATTTCATCTAAGTTTTGTAGCAATTCCATTTCTTCACTTACTACAATGTTTCCGTCTTTTCTATATACAATACCTTTTACATCTTCTATATTTTTCTTACCTAAAAAATGTTGAACTAAATCTCTAAATACTAACTCACCCTCACCACATAATATATAATCTAAAAACTTATATTCTTCCATAGCATTTTCACTATCATAAGTAACTTCTGGCCCACCTAAACCTATTTTAATCTCTGGTTTAACTTTCTTCAAGTTGTCACATAATTTTACTATGTCATAAATATTCCATATATATGTTGAAAAGAATACTACATCATAATTATTCTTGTATATATCTTTTAAAATATAGTCTAGTTGATTGTTAATTGTATATTCTCTAATATCCACATCAACTAAATCTTTTACACTTTCTTTTAAGTATCTTATTGCCAAATTCGTATGAATAAACTTAGAATTTAGCGTAGTTAATAATATTTTCAAATATTTCACTCCTTTTTAAATTTATACTATGTTTTTATATGGTTTTTAAGTTAAAATAATATAGTAAGGTAATTTTTACAAAAATATACTAAAATCAACAATTTAGAAAGGATGTATTTATTATGGAATCTATTGATCAAGTATCTATAAATGATTTATCAAAAAGGGATTTATTATTATTGATCAAAGCTCTTGAGTTTACTGGGGAGAATACTAAACTTGATGAATTCATAAATCTCAAAAACAATATTGTTAAAGAATTATGTTTTTTAACTGAAACTACTGAACAAGAATTTATTAGCTATTTAGAAAAAAATAGTTAATTCTTATGCTTTTTTAAATTTAAAATTATATTCACCTGATTTTGATTTGACTTTTACGTGAAGAACATTGTCTCTTAATTCTTTTGATGCAATATTTATCTTGTTTAATATAGCATCTGAGACAATCTCTCCTTCATTGTATTTAATTAAATTTCTCGGGTCTGAATTTAAATCATAAGTTTTTTTGTTAATTACATACTTCCTTAATTTTATTATGTAATGAGACATTTGCTCAATAAAATCTATATTATCCATATTTAAATTTGATTCTTCTCCCAGTATTGATAATATAGATTTTTTTATGCTTAAAATTCCTATATTGTTTACATTTCTTTCTTCTATATAAATATCATATATAACATTTAATAAATTTTTAATTATTTTTCCGTCATCGTAACCGTCTACTTTTAAATCTATATAGTTATCAATTAATTGTATAGCATTAATTCTAGCCATTTGAAATTTTACCATATTTAGTTTTTCTAATTCAATGGAAAATCCTATAATTCTTTCCTTTAATAATTGCAATAATGCACCATACTCTATATTTTTGTTGTCTAAAATATAATGTATTGATGCATTGTACATAAGAGCACCTATGATATATTCAAATAAATTATCATCTTTTTTAAAATATTTAACATACTTTTGAATTAAACTTATCACTTCATCTTCTGACTTTTGAATATTAGTATTTGCAAGTATTAATGGTAGTAGAATGTTTAGTATATCATCATAAGATGGTTTTATACCATAAAAATTATAATATCTTAGTTCATCTTTTAATCTATTATTATCTATGTATACATATCTTTGAATTTTATCGTCAATTAAACACTTAGTATTAAGGATAATTAAATCCGTTAACCCTTTTTCCTCATCATTAATGTTAAAAGAATTTAGATAAGAATTTCTTATTAAATTTTCCTTCATAAATTAACTCCCTTATAAGTCTTTTACCTAATATTTTTATCAATTTTATTACCTTGTATTCATATACCCATAATCATGATTTTTTAAGAATTAAAAATAGCAGCTAAAAGCTGCCATTTTTAATTCTTACTTCTTCTATTGAACAACGATATATATTCAATGAAGCAAAGATATATGGTTGACCACACGAACAAAGTGAGTTTTTACATTCTTTCTGGTGCATGCATTCCTAATATTGCTAATCCATTTTCTAATGTTTGTCTTGTTGCAGCAACTAAAGCAAGTCTTGCTTTTCTTATTTCTGCATTTTCAACTATTATTGGATTATCATGATAGAATTTATTGAAGGCTTGAGCTAAATCTAGTACAAATCTTGTTACTATATGTGGCTCATTTCTTCTCATTGCAGACACTATTGCCTTATTAAATGATCCAATTACTTTTAATACCTCTGCAGCATCTCCATCTGATAATAATTCATAATTTACATCTGAAGTTACTTCTTCGTTGGCTTTTCTTAAAACTGCACAACATCTAGCATGCGTATATTGAACATAAGGTCCAGTTTCTCCTTCGAAACTTAAAGTTCTTTCCCATGAGAATGTATAGTCTTTTATTCTACTGTTTGATAATTCTTGGAATACAACAGCTCCAACACCAACTTGTTTAGCTATTTCATCTACATTCTTAGCATCTGGATTTTTAGCAAGAACAGTTTCCTTTGTTTTTTCTACAGCTTGTTTTAAAACGTCCTCTAAGAATACTACTCTACCTTTTCTTGTAGACATAGTTCCTTCTTCTAAAGCAACCATACCAAATGGTACGTGAATTAAATCTTTTGACCATTCAAATCCCATAAGTTCTAATACTTTAAATAACTGTTGGAAATGTAGAGCCTGTTGAGAACCAACTACATATATACATTTTTCAAAATCATAAGTATTTTTTCTATATATTGCTGCTGCTAAATCCCTTGTCATATATAAAGTTGAACCATCATTCTTAGTTATAAGAGCTGGCGGCATATTGTGTTCTTCTAAATCAACAATATTTGTACCTTGAGATTCTTTTAATAATCCTTTTGATTTTATTTGATCTATAACCGCATCCATTTTATCTGAATAGAAAGATTCACCTGCATAAGAATCAAATTCTATATCTAACAAATCGTAAACTCTAGCAAATTCTTTTAAACTTTCATCTCTAAACCATTGCCATAATGCTTTAGCCTCTTCGTCACCATTTTCTAATTTTGTAAACCAAGCTCTAGCTTCATCTTCCATTTCTGGTTTCTTTTCAGCTTCATCATGGAATTGTATGTACAATTTTAATAACTCTGGTATTGGATTAGCTTCTACAGCTTCTTTATTACCCCAAAGTTTGAAAGCAACTATAAGTTTCCCAAATTGAGTTCCGTAATCTCCTAAGTGATTCACTCTTACCACATTATATCCTTGAGAATTGTATATTTTATATAGAGCATTGCCTATAACAGTAGTTCTTATATGTCCTATATGGAAAGGTTTAGCTATATTAGGAGATGAAAAATCTATTACTACAGCTTTTTCTCCGCCTAAGTCACTATGACCGTAATTTTCTTTTTTAGTTAAAACGTCTTTTATAACACTCTCAGCTAATTGAGATTTATTTACAAAGAAGTTTACATATCCACCAAGTGGCATTACTTTCGATATTTCACCCTTAGCTTCTATCTTTTCTGCTAGTTCAGTAGCTATCATGTTAGGAGCTTTTCTAAATACTTTAGCTAATTTAAAGCATGGAAATGCATAATCCCCCATATCTTTATTTGGTGGAACCTCAATTAGCGCTATTATTTCTTCCAGTGTTAAATCTTCAATTTTTTCCTTAAGGCAATTAGCTATTGCTATTTTAAAATCTTGCATTATTTTCTCCTCTCTACATCATTATTCTTCTATGTTAAATTAATTTCTACATTTTTTCAAGTTATTCCTATTGTTATATTTTCAAATATATATTATAATTCTTTTTCGCTAAAAACTTCTATATTATTTTCTTTAAATAAGGCTGCTGTAACACCAGTACCAGAAATTTTATTGCCTGTAAAAGTTCCATCATAAATTAAGTTACATCCACATGAGGGGCTACCTTCTTTAAGAAGAGCCTGTTTGCAATCGAACATTTTAGCAATTTTTAAACTTTCCTCTGCTCCCTTAATAAAATTTTCTGTTACATCCTTATATTCACAGCTTATTACCTTACTATTTCCACTTAAAACTTCTTTTCCACCTATCTTATCTATCTCCGATGGTTTTCTTGGTGTAGCTAATCCTCCTAGTTGTTCTGGGCAAATAATAACATATGGTTTATCTTTTAAAAATTTTTTTACTTTATTATTATCATTATTTCCACCATTATATTTACAATTTACTCCAACCAAGCATGCTGACACTATCATCAATTCAACCATCTCCTCAATTAATTATTATCTTATTTCAACAATAGTTACTCCCATTCCACCTTCACCATATTGTCCAGGTCTTTGAGATTTAACATGTTTGTTTTTCTTAAGTACATCTTGAAGACCTTTTTTAAGTACCCCTGTACCAACTCCGTGTATTATTGTAACTATTTCAAGACCTGCAACACAAGCATCGTCTAAGTATTTATCTACTTCAACAATAGCTTCTTCCAAGTTCATTCCTCTTAAGTCAACTTCACTCTTAACACTACCCGACTTAGAACTTATAATTCTTCTTGTTGATTTAGTTACTATTGATTTTTTCTCTTTCTGAGCTATTTGTAGTGCCTTAAATGGAAGAGTCATTTTCATTATACCCATTTGTACTACAGCTTCTTTTTTCTTCTTATCAACTGATACTACTGTACCTTCTTGATTTAAAGTAATAACTTTTACTTCATCTCCTGCTTTTAAATCCCTTATTTCTTTATTAGAAACTTTTGGAACTATCATGCTTTTTACAGAAGGTTGTAAGTTGCCCATAGAATCAGCAAGCTCTTTTCTTAAAGCTTCTATTTTCTTATTTTTTTCTTTAGAAGCCATTTCCATTTCCATATTTCTAAGTTCTTTTAGAATGTTATCTGCTTCTTCTTTAGCTTGTCTTGTTATACTAAAAGCTTCTGCCTTAGCTTTTTCCATCATTTTTTCTTTAGAAATAGATAATTTTTCAAGTTTTCTATCATATTCAGCTTTAACTTCTTCTATTTCTTTTTTAAGTTTTTCAGCCTCTTCTTTTTCTTGTTCAGCCTTTATTCTGTTCTTCTCCACATTTTGAAGTACGTCTTCAAGTTCTATATTATCTGTATTTATAAATTCTTTTGCTCTATCAATAATATCGTCTCTTAGACCTAATTTTCTTGATATTTCAAAAGCATTCGATTTACCTGGTACTCCAATTAATAATTTATAAGTAGGACTTAAGGTATTAACATCAAACTCAACAGCTGCATTTTCTACTCTATACTTTGTAAGGGCATAGTTTTTAAGTTCACTGTAGTGAGTAGTAGCTATACATTTCGCCCCTGCCATATTTACATCTTCTAGTATGGCTATTGCCAGAGCTGCACCTTCTACAGGATCTGTTCCTGCTCCAAGTTCATCAAATATTACTAGAGAGTCAGATGTTACTTCATTTAATATCCCTACTATTTTAGTCATATGAGATGAAAATGTAGATAAACTTTGTTCTATACTTTGTTCATCTCCAATGTCAGCAAAAATATTATCATATACACACATACTACTTCCATAATCCGCTGGTATGTGTAGACCACTTTGAGTCATTAATGCAAATAGTCCAATAGTTTTTATTGTAACTGTTTTACCACCTGTATTTGGTCCTGTTATTACTAATGTATCAAAGTCTTCTCCTAAATAAATATTATTAGGTACAACTTTATCTGCATCTAACAATGGATGACGTCCATTCTTTATATTAATATTTTTTTCTTCATTTAATATAGGTTCTATTGCTTTCATCGATAGAGATAATTTCCCTTTTGCAAAAGCAAAGTCAAGTTTCCCAAGTATAACTTGATTAGATAAGATATCTCCTGCAACTTCACCCACTAATTTTGTTAACTCTGCTAAAATTCTTTCTATTTCTTCTTGTTCATCTAATTTTAATTTTCTAAGTTCATTGTTCATTTCAACAATACTCATTGGCTCAATAAACAATGTAGCTCCAGATGAACTTTGGTCGTGTATTATACCTGAAACTTGCGATCTATACTCAGCCTTTACAGGTACAACAAATCTATCTCCTCTGACAGAAATAATTGCATCTTGTAAATATTTTTGATATGTAGTTGATGAAATTATTGAATTTAATTTAGATCTAATAGATTGATTTTTTTGTAATATTCCCCTTCTTATACTTCTTAAAGTAGGAGAGGCATTATCTGATATTTCAATTTCACTAATTATTGCATTATTAATTTCTTCTTCTATATCTCTATATACATATAAAGCATTTGACAAAGACTGTATTATTGGATAATTAAAATCCTCCTCTTCCCCTGGAGTTAAACTTCTTTTTAAATTTCTAGCTGCCCTTAGATTATCGCTTATTTTTAATAAACTTCCTGGGTCTAATACTGCTCCTATCTCAGCTCTTCTAACACTGTCTGATATATTTTGTATACCACCTAAGTTTACATGACCTCTTTTTATCAGAATTCCCTGTGCTTCACTAGTTTCTTCTAGCATATCTTTTACTTCTTTATAATTAGGTTTTGGTATTAATTGTTCAATATATTTTAAACCTAAAGAAGATGAGGCTTTTGTTGCTAATAAATCAATAATTTTATTGTATTCCAATACTTTCAATGATTTTTGATCCATACTTCCTCCTCTTTTTTATTTTTTTATGTAAATTTATCATATAATTTCTTTTTATGTAGTTTTTTTTTTTCGAAAATGTATTATACTACTAATAGGCTAAATAATATTATACATTAATATTTTATATTTTAACATATTATACATTTTTTATTTAGTATATCTAAGTTATTTAAATTATTAACTTAAAAATTAATTTTAATCTATTTAACAAGAAAGGAATTTTTATTATGACAAATGTATTAAAAGATTTAAATCCAACATTAGTTTTTAAATACTTTGAGGAAATATCTCAAGTACCTAGAGGTTCTGGAGATGAAGAAAGAATAAGTGAATTCTTAGTAAACTTCGCAAAAGAACTAAATTTAGAGGTAATTCAAGATGAGCATCTTAATGTAATTATTAGAAAGCCAGCTACTGCAGGATATGAAAATTGTCCAGGAGTGATATTACAAGGACATATGGACATGGTTTGTGAAAAAAATAAAGATGTTGACCATGATTTTGAAAAAGATCCAATAGATCTTAGAATAGTAGATGATATGATTTATGCAAACGGTACTACACTTGGAGCAGATAATGGTATAGCTGTTGCTATGAGTATGGCTGTTCTTGCATCTAATGATTTAGCTCACCCAGCTTTAGAAGTATTAGTTACTTCAAATGAGGAAGCTGGTATGACTGGAGCTAACGGACTAGATGGTAGTTTATTAAAAGGTAAATATATAATAAACTTAGATTCAGAAGAAGAAGGATTTTTATTAGTAAGTTGTGCTGGTGGAAACAGATCTTATGTTACATTACCACTTACATATAAAAACATAGAAGATAATAAGCAAGCATTTATGATCGAAGTAAAAGGTTTACTTGGTGGACATTCTGGTATGGATATAGTTAAACAAAGAGCTAACTCAAATGTAACTATGGGTAGAATATTAAATCTACTTGATGTTGATTTTGATTTAGTTGAAGTTAACGGTGGTTCTAAAAATAACGCTATCCCTCGTGAATGCGAAGCTATAGTTGCTGTAAACAAAGATCAAGCTGAAACTCTAAAAGCTAATGTTGCTAAAATAGAAGAAATATTAAAAAATGAATTTAAAACTACAGATCCAGGTTTAGAGGTTGTAGTAAAAGAAGCTACTGCTGACAAAGCTATAACTGATGAATGTAAAGCAAAAGCTATGTTATTACTTAACTTTATTCCAAATGGAATACAAACAGTTAGTAAAGATATAGAGGGATTAGTAGAAAGTTCTTCAAACTTAGGTATTGTAAAAACTGAAAATGATGTTATGTCATTTGAAAGTGCTGTAAGAAGTTCAGTTGCAACATTAAGAGAAAACTTAAATAACAAAACTAAAATGCTTTGTGATACTGTAAATGCTAATTTTGAAAATACTGATGGATATCCTGCTTGGGAATATGCAAAAGATTCTAAATTAGAAGGATTATGTGTAGACGTTTACGAAAAATTAGTTGGTAAAAAACCTGTTATAACTGCTATACATGCAGGTCTTGAGTGTGGTTTATTACTTGACAAAATGCCTGGTTGTGAAGCAATCTCTATGGGACCAGATATGTTTGAAGTTCATACTCCAAACGAGCATTTAAGTATACCTTCTGTTAAAAATGTTTACGAATTCTTACTTGCAGTATTAAAATCAATGAATCAATACTAAAATTTTCTTTATTGAAATAGAAAAAGTACTAAAGGGTTAATAATCCTTTAGTACTTTTTAGTTTATAAATTATTCTACTCCTTTGTAGAAATGTGCTGTTGTTATTCCTTCTTCGTCTAATTTTTTATATAATCTATTAGATTTATCTCCTAATCTAAAATTGTTATTAATAACCTCAATATAAGCCTCTAATACTTCTCTTATTTCACTTCTACTTTCTCCCGTAAAATCTAGCCTAAATATATTTACACCAATGTTGTTTAATTCTTCTAAATTGTCTAGGACACAAGTTGGTTTAGAATTATATATTGTAGTTCTGCAGAATATGTCTTGTGATAATCTATACTCTTCGCCTTTAAAATCTTTAAGTGCATATCTACTTTCACTGCATTCTTTACACCTTTTTTCTTTTTTGCAATTTCTGACTACAACTCCCATAGGACAATACTCACTTATCATCATTGGCGCAAATCCATAAACCACACTTTCAACATCTAAATCAGTATAAGTCAATGTTTCTTCAATCTCATTCATATTTAGTTCTTGCGAGATACAAACAGCTGTAGCTCCCTCTTCTTTGAAATGATTTATTGTTTCACTATTAAAGGAATTTAAATAATAATCTATACAGAAATTTTTATTTTTAAAGAAACCTATTGAACCTAGAGTTCCTATTTGAATACTTTCTTCATTTAAACCTTTAATTTTATTTAATCTATTATATTCTTTATTTCTAATAATTCTAGGTGCTGAGTAAATTACTTTTTTGTTGTTTTCTTTTCCTATTGTTATAGCATCTTCAAAAGTTGATACATCTTCATAATAAATAGCATCTATTTCAAAATTTATAACTTCTCTTAATTGTTCTAAGTTTTTAACTTTTACTCTTAATCTTTTATCTTTTACTCTAATAGATCTTTGTGGATTGTAACTTACTTTTTCATTTTTGCATTTTCTATCTTTTATCTCTATTCTTTCTTCACTTAACTTATCAATACACGCTCTTCTAATTTGATTAATTACACTAATTGGTAAGCTTATGCCTTCATCTAAATCTATTTTTAAATTTCTTAACTCATAAGGAGTATTACCTAGTTTTCTTAATTGAGTTTCTATTTTTTCTTCACTCATTGGTACTTTTAAAGCTTTTTCTATAACAAAATCACCAATAATTTCAACTTTATTACCTTTTAAATCTTTAAATTTAATTATAGGATTTTGTCCTAATTTTAAACTTATCTCTCCATCAATATAACTTTTTACAAGCTCTTTATCTTGTTTAAAAGTGCTTTGAACTCTATCCATTAATTGAGTATCAGAAGTTTTAAATATCATTTGGTTTCTTCTAGCTTCTCCTATAAAGTCTATCTCTATAGTTTCACCCTTGTAGCCAATATCAGTAATTTCCTTACCTTTTATGATCCTTCCAATAACTCCTCCACCTAAATTAATTCCATCACCTTTTTTTAGGTTCTCTTCTAAAGTTATTTTTAATCTCTTTGCTTTTTTGTTATAATCCACTACTTTTCCTATATACAAACCTTGGTTATTAGGTACCTGCGAATTCATAACATCTTTTCCCACATCTCCAAGTAAAAGACCTTTTGTGAACTTTCTATTAAATATAGTGTATAAGTCAGCCATTATATCATGAGATACATTTACTCTTTTACTTCTTAAATAATCGTCAACTGCATCTCTGTAACTTCCTATGACAGTTGCCACATACTCTGGCTTTTTCATTCTTCCTTCAATCTTAAGAGAATGTACTCCTGCATCAATAATTTGATTTACTTCTTCTATAGCATTTAAATCTCTTGTACTAAGTAAATAGTCGCCTTCTGAGGATACTTCTTCTCCTGTATTAATATCAATCATTGTATATCTTTGTCTACAAGGCTGAGCACATCTTCCTCTGTTGCCTGACCTATTTCCTATCATACTACTCATTAAACACTGACCAGAATAACAAACGCATAAAGCTCCATGAACAAATACTTCTATATCAACATTAGTATTGTCACAAATATGCTTGATTTCTTCCACATTTAATTCTCTTGCAAGTACTACTCTGTCAAAACCTACACCCTCTAAGTATTTTACATCTTCTAATGAGTGAGCAACCATCTGTGTACTAGCATGAAGTTCAAAATCTGGAAGAATCTTTTTAATTGTCATTGCTGCGCCTATATCTTGTAATATTAATGCATCTATATTTATGTCATATAAAAATTTTACATATTCAATAAAACCTTCAAGCTCATTTTGTTTTATAAGGGTATTTGTTGTAACAAACACTCTTACATCCCTAATATGTGCATATTTTACAGCTTCTTTTAACTCTTCTCTGTCAAAGTTATTTGCAGATGCTCTGGCACTAAAATCTTTACCTCCAAGATAAACTGCATTAGCTCCATTTTGTACAGCTGCCTTTAGCGATTCAAATGAGCCAACAGGAGCTAATAATTCAACATCTTTCATATTATACCTCCGCTCTTATATCAAAAGGGTGTTTCAAAAGTTAATAATCCTTTGAAACACCCCCTTTATTTTCTTTATAGAGCACCTTCTCTATTTTTCAACTGATTTTCTAGCTCTGCATATTTTAACTGATAATCATAAGTTTTATTTTGCCACTGAGATGCTATACTTTCTGCCGCTTCGGCTCTTTGTTTAGATTCCTCATTTTCTTCTTTTAAACTTTTAATTTCAGCCTTATATTTTTCTAATTCTAACTTCATTTCTTCAGTAGTTTTGCTTAGATTTTCTATTTTTTTATTTTTTTCTTTTATTTGTTCATCGAGCTCCTCTATTCGATAATCTTTTTCCATTATCTCTAGCTCTTTTTGGTCTAATTCGCCGGTAATTTTGTTAACTTCACTTTGAACTTCTTCATTTGGTTTACTCATACCTTCTTTTAATGATTCTAACTCATTGTGCAGTTCTTCATTTTCATGACAACAATCAAATAACTCATCAGCAATATTTAAACATGCAACTATAGTTGTAGTAAGGGAACTTAGTTTAGGGTTACCCTCTCTAACTTTATTCATTTCTCCGTCTACATACCTTGCCACATTCTTCATCTGTTCTGGATTTTTACCAACAATGTTGTATTCAGAACCTAAAATCCTCACAACTACCTTATTCATCTCACTAATCCCCCTATCAAAGATGAGTTAGTTTGATCTTAATTTCGCATCTAGCTTTTCTTCTAACTCTCTTATTATATTCTGGTGTACTTTGTTTACATCCTCATCTGTTAGAGTTTTATCTTTACTTCTATATATGATAGAGTATGCTATTGATTTATATCCGTCAGCTATTTGTGAACCTTTATATACATCGAATAATTTATAACTTTCTAATAAATCTTCTCCATTGGCTTTTATTATATCTTCTATTTGTTTTACTATAACATCATCTTTAACTAAAAGAGCTATATCTCTAGAAGTTGATGGATATTTTGGCAATGGATTGTATATTATAGTTCTATCTGAGTTTTCAAATATTAAATCTAAATCTAATTCAGCAAGATAAACTCTTTGTCCTAAGTTATAGTTATCTATAACTTCTGGATGAACTTCTCCGAAAGTACCTATATATATATTATTATACATTATTGTAGCACATCTTCCTGGATGGAATGTAGTATTATTAGTTTCTGGTATTATCTCATAGTTTTCAAATCCTACTGCATCTAGTATTGTTTCTAATGCACCTTTTAATACAAAGAAGTTTACATCTTTACCGTACATACCTACACATAAGTGATTAGTTTCTATTGGTAATCCTTCTTGTGGAGTAAATGTATGACCACATTCAAAGGCTAATCCACTTTCAACTTTACGAGATATATTTGTATATAATACATTTAACATACTTGGCATCATTGTAGTTCTCATAACTGATGTATCTTCTCCAAGTGGGTTGATTAATTTAATATAATCTCTTTTTTTATCATCTTCAGGTAATTTTATTTTATCTAATGATTTTGGACTTACAAATGAATAAGTTAATATTTCATATAATCCTATGCTTGTAGCTGTATTTTTTACTTTATCCATGAATTTTTGTTGAGGTGTTTTAACACCAGCTGTTGCATTACCTTCTAATTGTTCTGAAGGTATATTTTCAAATCCATATATTCTAGCTATTTCTTCATATATATCAGCTTCTTGTTCTATATCTAACCTAAATGTTGGAACTTCTATAACTACTTCATCATCAGATTTTAAATCACATTTGAATTCTAAATCTTCTAATATTTTTACAAATCCATCTAATGATAAATCTATTCCTATATTTTTTATTATTCTTGATGGATTTACAGTTAAAGTTTGTGCTTCTTGTTTAATTTGATAATCTTCAACTGTACCTCTTAAAACTCTACCCGCACCAAGTATTTCTACTAATTGACAAGCTCTTTCCACACCTGTTATTGAAAGTTGTGTACAAACACCTTTTTCATATCTTCCAGATGCTTCAGTTCTAAGACCTAGTTTTTTAGAAGTTAATCTTATGCTATCAGCATTGAATGCTGCACCTTCAAATAATACTGCTGTAGTATTATCAGTTATACCTGAGTTTAATCCACCCATTATTCCTGCTATAGCAACTGGCTTTTCACCATCAGTTATAACAAGCATATCTTTGTCTAAAGTTCTTTCAACTTCATCTAATGTAGTAAATTTTTCGCCTTCTACTGCATTTCTTACAACTATTTTTCCAGTTGGAAGCTCATTTAAATCAAATGCATGTAATGGTTGTCCTTGCTCTAACATTACAAAATTTGTTATATCAACTATATTGTTTATTGGTCTGACACCAGCTTCTATAAGTCTTCTTTGCATCCAGTATGGAGATGGCTCTATTTTAACATCTTTAACTATTCTTGCTCCATATCTAGGACAAAGCTTAGGACTTTCAACTTTTACTTCAAAGTCTATGTCTTCATCACAAGCTTTTACTTCTATTTTAGGATATTTTATTTTTTCTCCTATAGTAACCGCTGCTTCTCTAGCTATACCTATAATAGATCTACAGTCAGGTCTATTTGCTGTTAATTCGAAATCTATTATTGCATCGTTTAATCCTAAGAATTCTTTTATATCTTGACCTATTACTAGATTTTCCATGTCATTTAAAATATATATTCCATTTTTACTTCTTTCGTTAACAAGGTTCTCATCTATTCCTAATTCTTCAGCTCCACATAACATTCCGTGAGATGCTTCTCCTCTTAATTTACCTTTTTTTATTTTTATTCCTCCAGGTAATGTAGAGTTAACTTTAGCGACTGGTACAAAGTCTCCTTCTAAAACATTTTTGGCCCCTGTACATATTTGTACAAGCTCTTCTTCTCCCACATTGACTTGACAAACTACAAGTTTATCAGCATTTGGATGTTGTGTTATTTCTTTTATTTGACCTACTACAACATTACTTATTTCTTCGCCTAAAAATTCTACTGTCTCAACCTTTGTTCCAGTCATAGTCATTTTATCAGCAAACTCAACTGTATCCATATCTATATTAACATAATCTCTTATCCATTTTACAGGTACTAACATTTTATTTTCCTCCTTTTATTAGAATTGATCTAAAAATCTCATATCATTTTCAACTAGTAATCTTATATCATCAATTTCGTATTTAAGCATTGCAAGTCTTTCAACTCCCATACCGAAAGCAAATCCACTATAAATTTCTGGATCTATTTCACAGTTTCTAAGTACATTTGGATGAACCATACCTGCTCCTAGTATTTCTATCCAACCTTCACCTTTACACATTTGGCATCCCTTGCCACCACATTTAAAGCAAGTAACATCTATTTCTGCACTTGGTTCTGTGAATGGGAAGTTATGTGGTCTGAATTTTGTTCTTGTGTTATCTCCAAATAACTTTTTAACAAATAATTCCAAAGTTCCTTTAAATTGAGCCATCGTTATATCTTTACCAACTACTAATCCCTCTATTTGGTGGAACATTGGTGAATGTGTTGCATCTAATGAGTCATTTCTGAAACATCTACCTGGAGATATTATTTTTATTGGTAACTCTTCATTTCTCATTGTTCTAACTTGAACTGGAGACGTTTGAGTTCTAAGTAGTAATTCATCATTGAAGTAGAATGTATCTGTCATATCTCTTGACGGATGGTTCTTAGGTGCATTTAATGCATCGAAGTTATTTCCTACAGTTTCAACCTCTGGACCTTCTGCCACAGAGAATCCTATTCCCATAAATATTTCAGTTACTTCATCTATTATTTGAGTTATTGGGTGTCTTTTACCAACTTTTAAAATTTTTCCAGGCATAGTAACATCTATTACTTCCTCCGCTAATTTTTTGTTTAACTCAATTTTCTTAATTTCTTCTTTTATTAGGTTTATTTCATTTTCTATAGCTTCTCTTACTTCATTGGCTATTTTACCTATTTCCGGTCTTTCTTCAGCTGATAATTTACCCATGCCTTTTAAAATTGCAGTAAGTTCACCTTTTTTACCAGAGTACTTTACTCTAAGGCTATCTAACTCTTCCATTGAAGAAGCTGCCTTAATTTCACTTAAAGCTCTTTCTTTTAAGCTTATTAATTGTTCTTTCACTTTTCTTCACCCTTTCATATAATTAATAATTCACAATAAAAAAAGCCCTTCATCCCTATCTAGGGACGAAAGACTGTTATTCGCGGTACCACCCTAGTAGTTTAATAATATAAAAATATTAATAAACCACTCAACAAAACTTAACGCGTTCAACGTTAAAGCCTACTGATTTCTGTTCAGCTTTAATGCTCCAGAGTGAACTTCTTATAAATACCTAGTAAATACTCACAGCAAATGTATTTTTCTCTTTCCTAAGTTAAATTATAATACTTTTCTCTATCATAGCTTTTTTGTATATAGTTTTTGTACAATTATAACATACTTAATATTGCATTTTCAACATATTAATCTAAACTTTTTTTAATTTCATACATTAATATAGCTGATGAAATAGCTGCATTTAATGATTCTGCATTCCCATAAATAGGTATTTTAACTAATATATCTGATTGATTTACTAATTCATCATTAACTCCATTAGCCTCATTGCCTATTACTAAAGCTGTTCTCTCATAATATTTTGTCTCGTGATAGTAATTGTCAGTATTAAGGTAGCTAGAAACCATTTTAAAATCCTTTAATCTTAATTCTTGTAAACATTCTTCTTGAGTACAATGTATGATTTTCATGTCAAAAATGGAACCCATTGTTGATCTAATCACTTTTGGATTGTATATATCTACGCAACCTTTTAATGTAATTATTGCATCTACGCCTGCTGCATCTGCTGTCCTTATTATAGTTCCCATATTACCAGGATCTTGTATTCTATCTAGTATTAATACAAATTTATCTTCATAATTAATATTATGTTCAATTTTTTTCTCTTTAAACCTAATTACACCTAAGATACCTTGTGTATTTTCTGTGTCTACCAACTCTTTAAATATTTTATTGCTAGTTTTAAATATTTTAATATTCTTTTCTTCTAATATATTTAAAAAGTTTTTATATTCTTCTCTTTCTTCAAAAGTTTCATTTATAAATACATAATCTAAGTCTGCATTGCATTCTATGGCTAAAGTTAAAATTCTATATCCTTCTATTATATACTTTGATTCCTTTTGTCTATTTTTACTTTTTAATAATGATTTCGTATACTTAACTTTTTCATTATCTTTACTACTTATGTTTATAGGCATTATATATTCTCCTATTTTGAATTTTTATCTTTGGCAACAATAGCACTTATATTACTATTTTTTCCTATTACTACTAAAATGCTATTTTCTTGTAGTTGTTCTTGTGGTGAAGGTATAACATTTATGTTGTCTCCATCTTTAATAGCTAAAATTGTGATTTCATATTTGGCTCTCAAGTCAAGCTCTATTAATGTTTTACCTATCCATTTATTAGGTGTTACAATTTCCATTATAGAGTATTCTGGATCTAATTCTATATGGTCCAATATATTATCTGATACTAAGTTATGAGCAACTCTTATACCCATATCTCGTTCTGGGAATACAACTCTGTCTGCTCCTATTTTGTATAAGACTTTTGCTTGCAATTCATCCTTAGCCTTACATACTACTTGCTCTACACCCATTTCTTTTGCTATAAGAGTAGCCATTATGGATGCTCTTATGTCTGATCCTATTGCTATTATAGCCACGTCAAAATTACCTAATCCTAATGACCTTAAAGCATATTCATCTGTAACGTCTACTGCTGCCACATGAGTAACCTTATCTGATAAATTTTGAATTATTTCTTCACTTTTATCTATAGCCATAACTTGATGACCTAATAAATTCATAGTTGTGGCTAGAGATGAACCAAATCTTCCACACCCTATAACTATATATTGTTTCATAAATTTTCATCCTTTCAAGCTTATAATTATTATCCTACTATTATCTTTCCTTCTGCATATCTAACTTTTGATTTTATTTTATTGCTTCTAGAAAGTAATGCTATGAAAATAGTAAGAGATCCTACTCTTCCTAAGAACATTAATATCATTATTATTATTTTTCCAAATGATGTTAGTGTAGGCGATCCTCCTAGGCTTAATCCTACAGTAGCAAATGCCGATACTACTTCAAAAGCAGATTCAAGTAGTGAAAATCCTGGACTCACTATAGTAAGCATTAATGTACCAAATAGTGCTACAAATACACCTATAAAGAAAATACCTAGTGATTTTCTAACCGTTGTACTACTTATTCTTCTCTGATAAACTTCTATATCTTCTTTGCCTAAAATAAATGATTTTACTGTTAAAAATAAAGTAGCAACTGTAGTTGTCTTAAGACCTCCACCTGTTGATGCTGGAGACGCACCTATAAGCATTAAAATTATCATTAAGAATAGTGTACTCTCTTTTAGTAAAGTTAAATCTATAGTACTATATCCAGCTGTTCTAAGTGTTACTGATTGGAATAATGAGGATAATAATTTTTCCTTCATACTAAGTTCACCTAGAGTTCCTTTATTATTAAACTCTACAATAAATATGAATAAAAATCCTATAGCAATAAGTATTGCAGTAGTGTTTATAACTATTTTAGAATGTACATTTAGTTTAGAGTATTTTTTATTATTTATTACATCTAATAAGACAGGGAAACCTATCCCTCCAAGTACAATTAACCCACAGATCACAAGATTTATTAATGAGTTATCAACAAAATACATTAAAGATGAGTACTCCCCTGATATTGGTCCCATTAAGTCAAACCCAGCATTACAAAATGCTGATATGGAATGAAATACGCTGTACCATATACCCTTTATTAATCCCAGCTTAGGAATGAATACAATAGATAGCAATAAGGCTCCTATACCTTCAATAGTAACGGTCATCATAATTATGTATCGCGTAAGTTTTACAAGACCTGACAAGTCTCTTTGATTTAGTGATTCTTGTATTAGTAATCTTTCTCTTAAATTTATTTTCTTTCCTGTTAATAAAGAAAACATGGTTGCCATAGTCATAAATCCTAATCCACCAATCTGAATTAAGCTTATAATAACAAGTTGACCAAATTCATTCCAGTAAGTGCTCGTATCTACTACAATCAATCCTGTAACACATACGGCAGAAGTGGATGTAAATAGTGCATTCAAAAGTCCGACACTTTTACCACTTTTTGCAGCTATGGGTAAATTTAATATAAGTCCACCAAATAATATTACTACCCCAAATCCTATAACCATTACTTGTGCTGGCTTCATAGTATTTGCTTTTATAAGTAGCTTTTTCAACATGGTTTTCAATTCTGTCTACCCCTCCTTCATTTATAAGAATTTTAACTATCACAATATTATAAAACAATTACTAGTTAATAACAACATTATACTATATTAATTATTTTTAACCTTTTATATTATTATTCTAGCAATTTAAGATATCTATGCAAAAAAGCACCTATAAACGACTATTGTCTCTTATAGATGCTTAGTATTCATTATAATATGAAGCTATTAAGCTAATTTAGCTTTAGCAACTTCTACTAATTTAGCAAATCCTTGTGGATCATTTATTGCCATTTCAGATAACATTTTTCTGTTAACCTCAACACCTGCTAATTTTAATCCATTCATTAATCTTGAATAAGATATTCCATTCATTCTAGCAGCTGCGTTTATTCTTTGTATCCAAAGTTTTCTGAAGTCTCTCTTCTTTAACTTTCTACCTATATAAGCATTTTTTAATGCTTTCATTACGAAATTATTAGCTGGTCTATATAATTTGCTTCTAGATCCTCTGAATCCTTTTGCAAGTTTTAACACTTTTTTATGCTTCTTACGAGCGTTCATCGCTTTTTTTACTCTTGCCATGTTCATGACCTCCTTTATTCTTATGTGTATTGTCTTTTATTTTCGATTCTATCACTTAAATTGAATTAATTACTTCTTAGTATGGTAATAATTGTGCTATTCTTTCAGCATCACCTTTTGTAACAATAGCAGATTGTCTTAAGTTCATTTTAGTTTTAGCTGATTTCTTAGTTAATATATGGCTTTTGAAAGCTTTAGCTCTCTTTAATTTTCCGCTTCCAGTTTTCTTGAATCTTTTAGCTGCTCCTCTATGAGTTTTCATTTTTGGCATGATAAATTCCTCCTCTCAGTTAATCATCTATTTTTTTGGATCTATAATTACAACCATGTTATTCCCTTCAAATGCTGGGGCTTTTGTTGGTTCTCCAAACTCTTTAACTATATCGATAAATTTAAGCATAACTTCTTTACCAATATCTTTATGTCCAAGTTCTCTTCCTCTAAAGCGAAGTTCAACTTTTACTTTATCTCCTTTTTTAAGGAATTTTATAGCATTATTAGCTTTTGTGTTTAAATCATTAGCTTCTATACCTGGTCTAAGTCTTATTTCTTTAACTGTTATAGTTTTTTGATTTTTTCTAGCTTCTTTTTCTTTTCTAGATTGTTCATACTTATGCTTACCATAGTCCATTATTTTACAAACAGGTGGCTTAGCATTTGGTGATATTTTCACTAAATCTAAGTTTTTACTATTTGCCATAGCTTGAGCTTCTCTAGAAGACATAATCCCTAACTGCTCACCAGTTTCTGAAATAACTCTTAATTCCTTATCTCTTATTTGATCATTGATTGATAATTCTTTGCTAATTGTAGGACACCTCCAAATTGTTTTATATAAAAATAAAAAGCGAATGATTGAATATCATCCGCTATATAAGTCAAAATTACTCTTAGTTTATGAAATACACATAAACTAAACTTATATTAACCTTACTAACCTGTGGCGTAAGGCGAGAACGGACTTCTTCTTGTTTTACTAATTATTTTGTAGTTTTAATCACTACTCCATATAATATACGCTTATTTGAGTTATTTGTCAACTATTTTCTTATAATTTTTTTCTATATATTAAATTTATAATTTTTCTGTTTCTAAGATCTCTTTTATGACAATACTCTTAATGTAAAAGTTTATTTTTTGAAATTTTTATAATAAATTTTTACATCTTTGGAAAATATAAAGTAAGTAATAATTATATCCCTCAAAGGTGGTTTAACATGAATATTATAAATAATTTTTTAAAAAAAATCAATAATCCAGTCCCTGTATTTGCTCAAACAAAACTGGAAAAAGAAAACTGCTCTGAAGATCATAGTAGCAGTAAACCCAAAACCACATTTAGAGATGTGGCAGGACTTGATGAAGTAAAAGAAGAATTATTCGAAGTTGTAGACTTTATGAAGTCTCCTGACAAATATATAAAAATGGGTGCCAAAATACCAAAAGGAATATTATTTTATGGTCCTCCTGGTACAGGAAAAACACTTCTAGCATCTGCTGTTGCCGGAGAAACAGATTCATCTTTCTTTAATGTAACAGGTTCTGAATTTGTTGAAAAATACGTTGGTGTAGGTGCTAAAAGAGTAAGAACTCTTTTCGAAAAAGCTAGAAAAGAAGCTCCAAGTATTATATTTATTGATGAAATTGATGCCATAGGAGCTAGAAGACATTCTGAAAGCAACAACGAAAAAGATCAAACACTAAATCAACTACTTGTAGAAATGGATGGTTTTAATAAGGATGACAATATTATAATAGTTGGTGCAACAAACAGACTAGATTTATTAGACGAAGCTTTATTAAGACCCGGACGATTTGATAGACATATACGCATCAATTCACCTAACTATAATAGTAGATATGAAATTTTAAAAGTTCATACAAAGAATAAACCATTACATAAAGATGTTGATTTAAAACTATTAGCTCGTAAAACTCATGGTTTTAATGGTGCACATTTAGCGAATATAGCTAACGAAGCCGCAATATTTGCAGTAAGAGACAATAGTAATGAAGTAACAAATTATCACTTCGACAAAGCTATAGAAAGAGTAATTGCTGGTATAGAGCAAAAAAACTCTGTATTAATTGAAAAAGAAAAGAAAATTGTTTCTTACCATGAAGCTGGACATGCCTTAGTCAGCAACATTGTAAATATTTGTCCTATACAAAAAATATCTATCGTTCCACGTGGGGAAGCTCTAGGATATGTGCTTCAACTTCCAGATGAAGATAGATATATTTACACAAAAGAAGAATTAATAGGAAAAATCAAAATATTACTAGCAGGAAAAGCTGCAGAGGAAATTATTTTTAATCATTTATCTACAGGAGCCAAAGATGACTTAAAGAAAGTTACTGACATTGCAGATCAAATGGTTTGCGAATATGGTATGAGCAAATTAGGCTTTATGACAATAGAAGGCAACTCAAAATCTTTTATGTCACAACAAGTTCAAAAAGAAGCAAATCAAATTGTTGAACAATGCTATAAGGAAACTTTAAAATTATTAAAAGAAAATATAAATGATTTACACCTTGTTGCTAATCACTTATACGACAAGGAAACTATGACTTTAGAAGAATTGCAATCATTAATTCAAAAAGAACCTTGCTAGAAATAAAAATAACCTAGGATTTAAATCCTAGGTTATTTTTATTAATTATTGTTCAACTATATTAACTCTTTCCTCATCTTCTTTTACTACCATAGATACGAAATCACTTAAGTTCATACTTCCCATTTCGCCTTTATCTCTCGATCTAACAGCTACTTGATTTTCTGTAGCTTCTTTTTCTCCTACAACTAACATGTAAGGTACTTTTTGAAGTTGTGCTTCTCTTATTTTAAATCCTATTTTTTCTGCTCTATCATCCATTTCAACTCTTACACCTGCATCAAATAAAGCTTTTTTAACTTCATTCGCATAGTCCATATATTTGTCTGATATAGGTAGTATCTTAACTTGAGTTGGAGCTAACCATACTGGGAATTTACCAGCATATTGCTCTATTAATATTCCTATAAATCTTTCTATACTTCCAAGAGCAACTCTGTGTATCATAACAGGTCTATGTTTTTCACCATCTTGTCCAATATAAGATATATCAAATCTTTGAGGTAATTGCATATCTAATTGAATAGTACCACATTGCCATGTTCTTCCTAAACAGTCTTTTAAGTGGAAGTCGATTTTTGGTCCATAGAATGCTCCGTCACCTTCATTTAGTACATAAGGTAAGTTTAATTCTTCTAAAGCTTCTCTTAAACCATTTTCAGCAGTTTCCCACTCTTCATCAGTACCCATAGAATCTTCTGGTCTAGTAGATAATTCTAAATGATATTCAAATCCAAATGTTTTATATACACTGTCTATTAGTTTTACAACACCTTTTATTTCATCTTTTATTTGTTCTGGTAACATGAATATATGTGCATCATCTTGAGTGAAAGCTCTAACTCTCATAAGACCATGTAAAGCTCCTGATAACTCATGTCTATGAACTCTACCAAGTTCAGCAACTCTCATAGGGAAATCTCTATAAGAATGTGGTTTTGCTTGATAGAATAACATACCACCTGGGCAGTTCATTGGTTTTATAGCAAAATCTTGTTCATCTATTTGAACTGTGTACATATTTTCTTTATAGTGGTACCAGTGCCCTGAAGTCTCCCATAAGTGTCTATTTAATATAATAGGAGTTTCTATTTCCACATATCCATCTTGTCTATGTATTTCTCTCCAATATTTTAATAAAGCATTTTTTAATTCCATACCTTTTGGTAAGAATAGAGGGAATCCAGGTCCTTCTTCTGGTATAAAGAATAAATCTAATTCTTTACCTAATTTTCTATGATCTCTTTTCTTAGCTTCTTCTAATAAATGTAGGTATTCTTCTAAATCTTTATTTTTTTCAAAAGATATACCATAGATTCTTTGAAGCATTTTGTTCTTTTCATCTCCACGCCAGTAAGCACCTGCTACACTAAGTAATTTAACAGCTTTTACTTTTTTAGTAGATAATAAGTGCGGTCCTCTACATAAGTCAGTGAAATCACCTTGTTTGTAGAATGATATGATTTCACCTTCTGGTAAATCATTTATTAACTCTTCTTTATATATTTCACCATTTTCTTTAGCCCAAGATAAAGCTTCTTCTTTTGGTAATTCAAATCTTTCAAGTTTTTGATCTTCTTTAGCTATTTTTTTCATTTCAGCTTCAAGTTTTGCAAGATCTTCCATAGTTAATCTTTCTTCTAAATCTATATCATAGTAGAATCCATTTTCTATGCTTGGTCCTATAGCAAATTTAGCATTAGGGTATAATCTTTTTATAGCTTGTGCTAACATATGTGCAGAAGTATGTCTAAAAACATCTTTTCCTTCTGCATCATCAAACTTAAATAAGTTTAATGTACAGTCTTTCTTAACCACATAGTCAAGTCCTACTACTTCATCATTAACAGATGCTGCAACGACTACTCTTGCTAAACCTTCACTTATTGATTTCGCAATTTCTAAAACAGAAAGTTCATTTTCAAATTCTTTTACTGATCCGTCTTTTAATGTAACTTTTATCATAATTTTACCTCCTAAAATATATTATTTTAACAATAAAAAAACTCGTCCCATAAAAATTGGGACGAGCTATATCTCGTGGTTCCACCCAAGTTGATATATATAATATACATATCCTCTTGATGACTATAAGGTAGTCAACCGAATACTTTCACATATACATGTTACTAAATTCTGCTCCAAGTTAGTTTTCAAATAGGATTATTTTTGATAAGCTCACAGCCAAGGCTCATCTTCTCTGTAAAACAATTTATCTATTTTACTTTGTCTCTTCATCACATTATTTTTAATTAACTTTAATTATATCAGATAGATATTTATCATTCAACCATAATATAATAATTAATTACTATATATTACTGTTACCTTCCCTTCAAATAATAGATTTACCATTTCTATAATATCTTTTGATTTATTATTATTTGAATTATCAAGTATTTCTATTTTCTTAGGACATAATGTCATTATTGCACTTATTAAAATATCTTCGTTATTTAAATCTTCTGATCTAGCAAGATTCATAATTTCTTCATTATTAAGATTTTCAACCTCTCTTCCATTTTCATCACTCAGGACAAAGTTACCATCTTTCATAATTGTAATTCTAAGTAATTCCATCTTTTCTTCTTGTATATCGATAAAATATTTTAAAGAATCTAGAAATTCTTTTTTATCTCTTTTTATTAAATGTTCTTCCATTGCAATATCACTTAGTATAGAAATATAACTAATAAAATCTTTCATTCTAAATTTAACAAATCCTTCTAAATTTAGGTCGTTATTTTCTATGATAAATTCATTTACTTTACTATATATAGTTTCTTTTATAAAATCTTCTTTTTTGTCAAATAAATTTACAGCTTCTCTATATACACTTTTTTTATCCTCTTCACTTATATTAGTGTAAGTTTTCCATATGTACTCTTTTAAATCTCTTTCTTTTATTAAGCCTATTATTAAATCTGAAATACCAGAGCAAAGTGTGTCACAACTTTTCATTTTAGACATATTTACATATATACTGTCTAAAGTTTTATCATAACTAATCAATTTAGAGTAATTCTTTCCATGGAAATATTCTTTAATTAGTCCTATATCTTGGGGTAAAAAACTTATTTGCATCATTTTGTCTGTCATTGTATCGCCCCTTCCAAATAATTAAAAGAAACTTATTCTAGTTTAATACATCGTTTTTTATATATTGTCATGGTTTTAATACACTTTACCCCGATAAATTATTTATAATTTTACCGATAGTTATATTATTAAACATTTTTTAAAATTTTATAAGTTGAAATTAAATATATTTTTCTATACATAAAAATACACAAAAAAGCTATGAAAATTTAATTTCCATAGCTTTTAATTGATTATCTTTCACCTTTTTTGTAAGGGTTACCTAAAGCCGACGGAGCTTTAGAGCTCTTAACAAATAACACTAATATTATTAATGTTACAACATAAGGTATCATAGATAATAAGTTTTCATTTATTGTGAATGGTAGTGTTGGACTTCCAAAGTATACAGATAACGCTGTAGAGAAACCAAATAATAAACAAGCAAGTGCTGCCCATTGAGGTCTCCACTTTCCGAATATAACAGCCGCCATAGCTATGTATCCTTGTCCAGATACTAATGTAGGTCTAAATGAAGAAACTAATGCAAGTGACATTGAAGCTCCACCAAGCCCTGCTAAAAATCCTGATATTAAAACTGAACTATATCTTACTCTAGAGACATTTATTCCTAATGTATCTGCAGCACCTGGGTGCTCACCAACAGATCTTATTCTAAGACCAAATTTAGTTTTATATAAAACATAGTATGCTACTATTACTAATACAAATGCAAGATATACAGTTGCATAATTATTAAAAATTGTGTCTAATATACTACCAGCTGGGAATGTACCATTAAATATTCTTGGTATTTTATTTTCCATTGGTATTGTCGGTGTTGTAGTTGCTCCAGCAAACATTATTTTAGATACAAATAAAGCAAAACCTGGCGCCAATAAGTTTATTGCAACACCTGATATTGTGTGGTCTGCATTAAAACTAATAGTTGCAAAAGCGTGTATTAATGCAAAGAATGCTCCTGCTAATCCTCCTGCTAAAAACGCTAACCAAGGATTACCTGTTATAAAACCAGTTGCTGCACCTGAAAATGCACCTATTGTCATCATACCTTCTAAACCTATATTAACTATACCTGAGTTTTCAGAAAATACTCCGCCTAATGCTGTATATATAAGGGGAGTTGAATACATTAACGTTGTACTAATTATAATCGCTAAATCTTGCATTATACATTACCCCCTTTTGTTTTCTTTTGTTTCATTTTTATATATAACATTCTTAATCCATTACTTAATGCGATGAAGAATACTATTGATCCTATAACTATATTTATTACTTCTGATGGTGCTCCAACAGATTGCATTTTTATTCCACCATATTTAAATGCACCAAATAATAAGCCTGAGAATATTACTCCTATTGGATTACTGTTTGCTATTAATGCAACAGCTATACCATCAAATCCATATCCTTCTTGTGCTGCAAGAACTGTTATATTATGAGTTACACCCATAACTTGTATTGCTCCTGCAACCCCCGCTAATAAACCTGCTATAGCCATAGATTTTAATATTGATTTTCCAACATCTATTCCAGCATATTCTGCTGCATCTTTATTGTGACCAACTGCTCTAAGTTCAAAACCTAAAGTAGTTTTTGTTAATATAAACCATATTGCAAATACTAGTACTATTGATATAATTATACCCCAGTTAACACTAGTAGCTGGTCCAACTAAACTTTTTAACCAATCTATACCTATACTTGCACTATCTTGTATGTTCACTGAAGCTTCACTATTGGGTACTGATATAAACGAACTTGATACCATGAAGTTACTTAAGTAAAAAGCAATCCAGTTTAACATTATTGTTGCTATAACTTCATTTATCCCAAACTTAGATTTTAGGAAGCCTGCTATAGAACCCCAAAGTCCTCCTGCAAGCCCTGCTAAAATTATTGTTAATGGAATATGAATTATAGCTGGTAAGTTAATACTATAGCCCACTACTGTTGCAACTAGTGCGCCTATTATAAATTGACCCTCTGCACCTATATTAAATAATCCTGTTTTAAAAGCAAAGGCTATAGAAAGACCTGTAAGAATATATGGTGTAGCCTTTATTATAGTCCATGCTATATATTTGGGCTTTCCAATTATACCTTCAATCATAGCTCCATAAGCTTCTATAGGACTGTTTCCTGAAATAATAAGAACTATTGCTCCAACAAGTAAACCTAGAAGGATTGATAAGAATGAAAACTTAACAGCATCATCTATAAAAGATTTTTTCTTACTTTTTAAGCTATTTTCCATTACAGTCACCTCCTGCCATCATCATTCCAAGTGTATTTTCATCTGCATCTTTTGCATCTAATATACCCACTATTTGCCCTTCGTATATAACTGCTATTCTGTCAGAAACATTCATTACTTCATCAAGTTCTAATGATACTAAAAGAACTCCATTTCCTGCATCTCTTTGAGCAACTAATGATTTATGAACGAATTCAATAGCTCCTACGTCCAATCCTCTAGTTGGTTGTGTTGCTATCAATAGTTGTGGTTCATGACTATTTTCTCTAGAAGCTTCTATATTCGTTACTTCTCTACCTATAATTACTTTTTGTTGGTTACCACCAGATAATCCTCTTGCCTTAGCATTAAGGTCATTTGGTCTAACATCAAATCTTTTAATTATTTCTTCAGCTTTTTTATTAATTGCTTCAGTATTTAATATTCCATTTTTAGAATACTTCTTTTCTTTGTAGTTTTGTAAAACAATATTTTCCGCAACTGTATAATCTAAAACAAGACCTCTTTTTTGTCTATCTTCAGGAATATTCTTTATACCTTTTTTGAATATTTGCTTTGGTTTGTTGTTTACTACTGTTTGCCCATTTATTTCTATAAGACCAGATTCAACTTTCCTAAGACCAGTAAGCGCTTCAACTAATTCTGATTGACCATTTCCATCTATTCCAGCTATCCCAAGTATTTCTCCTGCTTTTACTTCTAAAGATAACCCATCAACAACTCTTATTCTTCTATTGTCTTTTACTACTAAGTCTCTAATCGATAAAACTGTTTTAGTTGACCTTGCTTCTTTTTTGTCAACCTTGAAGTTAACTTCCCTACCTACCATTTTTTCTGCCAAGTCATTTTCCGTTACGTCTGATACTTTTACAGTGTCTATGTATCTACCTCTTCTAATTACAGTACAGTGATCGGCTATAGATTTTATTTCTTTAAGTTTATGAGTAATTATTATTACTGATTTTCCTTCTTTTGTTAAATTTCTTATAATATTAATAAGTTCTGTTATTTCTTGCGGAGTTAAAACTGCTGTAGGTTCATCAAGAATTAAGGTTTCTGCACCTCTATATAATGCCTTTAATATTTCAACTCTTTGTTGCATACCTACTGTTATATCTTCAATCCTAGCCACAGGATCAACGAATAATCCATATTTTGTCGATATTTCTTTAACATCCTCTATGGCTTTTTTCATATCTATAGCACCTGCATTTTTTGTTGGTTCTGTCCCTAATACTATATTTTCAGCTACTGTAAATGGTTGAACAAGCATAAAATGTTGATGAACCATACCTATACCTTTTGATATTGCTACATTTGGGTTGCTTATATCTACTAATTCGCCATTAATATAAATCTCTCCTGATGTAGGATTATAAAGTCCATATAATATATTCATAAGAGTAGACTTACCTGCTCCATTTTCTCCTAAAAGCGCATGCACTTCTCCTTTATGCACAGTCAAATTAATGTTGTCATTTGCTATGAAGTCGCCGAATTTCTTAGTTATATTTTTCATTTCAACAACTTTTTGACTGTAGTCGATGCTATTGTTATTCATAGCTTTCTTTGCCCTCCTTGTCTGACCATATTTTTCATAATAAAAAACGGATAATATATCTATATATTATCCATAAATCATATAATCTATTTGTTAAGCCAAATTAATTTTTCTAGATTTCACATTTATAAGATAAAATATTATATGATTTTTAACCGTTTTGATTGTTAATTAGTGTATCACTTAAATATTATTTTGTAATTAGTGTACAACATTTAACTAAATAATTATATCATTTTGTATACTTTTTGCCAACATTTATAATAATTTACCATATTTTTATTATATGTATTACATTATTTATTATAGTTGAATAGTATATCAAAAAAATATTCCACCAGAGAATATATATTCTTTGGTGGAATATGTATTTTAAGAATTTATACCCTAGGATTTTTATTTTTCGTATAATTCTTTGTATTCTTTATCAGTTGCTGGAACTTTTATTTTTCCGTCAACTATTTCTTTTGTTTTATCTTTAACATATTCTAATACATCAGCCGGAACATTTTTGTCTGAAGTTGGAGCTATACCAACGCCTCCTGTTGCTAATGAACCTATTATAACTTCACCTGATTTGTAAGATCCATCAACAAATGATTTTGCTAAGTTACCAACAGCAACATCTATATTTTTCATAGCTGAAGTTATTACGTTATCTGGAGCTAATGAGTTTTGGTCTCTATCAACACCTATAGCCATTTTTCCATTTTCCTTAACTGATTCTATAGCACCAGTTCCAACAGCACCTGCAGCTGGGAATACTACGTCTACACCATTTTTAATCATTGAGTTCGCTATAGATTTTCCTAAAGCTTGATCAGAGAAGCTATTTGCATATTGCACTGATATTTTTGCTTTTGGGTTAGCATCTTTAACACCAGCTTTAAATCCATTTTCGAATTTAGATATAACTACACCCTTCATACCACCTATAAAACCAACTTTGTTAGTTTTTGTCATCTTACCAGCTATTAATCCTGTTAAGTAAGAAGAAGCGTTATCTTCAAATAATAAAGAAGTTACATTTTCTGGTTGTTTTTCGTAAGCGAAATCTATTATTGCAAATTGTTGCTTTGGATAAGCCTTAGATGCCTTTTCTATAGCTTTATCTAATTTATATCCAACACCTATTATTAAGTCCATTTCTTGATCTATAAATTGATCTATATTTGAATCATAATCTGAGTCTTGTTTTGATTCTAAAACTTTGACTTCAATTTTATCTTTTCCTAATTCTTTTTCAACTGCTTGTAAACCTTCCCATGAAGATTGGTTGAATGATTCATCATGAACTCCACCAACATCAGTTATCATACCTACTTTTACTACCTTCTTTGATGCTTCATCTTTATTAGACCCACATCCAACTAATAATCCTACAGACATTACCATTGTTAGTGATAAAGCTACTAATTTTTTTAATTTCATAAGTCCCTCCTCAAAAATATAAATATTTCTTCTCTTATGTTTTTTATTTTATACTATTTTTGATATTTTATCTATACTATTTTGAATTTTTTTTACATTTTTCATCAAATTATGGGTTATTATTCTAAATATGCTATACTATATTATAATTTATTTACATATTAATGTTTTATTTACAGAATATTTTTACATTTTATTACATATTTATACATATTTTCCTGAATATTTTTACATAAAAAAAAGAGGTCATTAATACCTCCTTCATTTATCTATTTCTTAAATACTAATATTCCACCTACACCAGGACCTGAATGCGCCCCAACACAAGTTCCTATTATAAAATATCCTATTTTTTTAGGTTTGAAAACTTCTTTAGCTATTTCAGTAAGCTTTTCTCTTTCTTTTAAATCATCACTATATCCTATGTAAACTTCTTCTTGCTCCAAATCGTCCCCTAATCTTTCCTTTATACATTCAATCATTTTATTTAATACGTTTTTCTTACCTCTTACTTGGCCAACTTGAGAAACTAATCCGTCCTTAACCTCTAATATAGGTTTTATATTTAATAAACTACCTACAGTTGCCTTAGTAGAAGATATTCTTCCACCTTTTTTTAGATATTCTAAAGTATCTACTGAGAACATAAGAACATATTTTTCTTTAATTTCATCTAATACCTTAAACACTTCTTCTATTGTTTTACCTTCATTTATCATTTCAGCTGCTTTAACGACAAAGAAACCTGCCCCAAAAGTTAAATTATTACTATCATATATATATATTTCTCCTTCAGTATCATTTTTAGCCATTATAGCACTTTGACATGTACCTGTAGCTGCTGCCGATCCTGATATATATAATATTTTTTTACCATCTTTTGTATATTTATCAAAAATTTCTTTAAATTGAGCATAAGTGGCTTGAGAGGTTTTTGGATATGCATTTTCCTCCCTTAAAATTCTATAAAATTCCTCTGGTTGCATATCTATACCGTCTCTGTATTCTTTTTCATTAAGTATAACCGTTAGTGGTACCACATCTATGTCATACTTTTCTAAGTATTCTTTGTTAACATCAGATAAACTATCACATATTATTTTAATCTCATTCATCTCGTTAATCTCCTCTCTTTGTCATTATAATTATCTCATATTCGGATAACCAATTTGTCTTAAAGCTTCATAAACAACTATAGCAACTGAATTTGATAAATTTAAAGATCTTGCTTTTTCTAACTTTACCATAGGTATTCTCATACATGTTTCTTTATTTTCTGCTAATAGAGTTTCTGGTAGTCCCTTTGTTTCTTTTCCAAAAACTAAAAAGCAACCGTCCTCAAATTTCATATCTGAATGAGATTGATCTGTTTTAGTGGTAGAATAGAAATACTTTCCTTCAGGATATTTTTCAAATAACTCCTCTAAGCTATCATAGTATCTTATATCAGATATATCCCAATAATCTAATCCACTTCTTTTTAAATATTTATCTTCCAATGAAAAACCTAGAGGTCTTATTAAATGCAACGTTGCACCTGTATTGGCGCAAGTTCTTATTATATTACCTGTATTTTGAGGTATTTCAGGTTCTACTAATACTACGTTTATTGACATAACGCTCCTCCGTTTAAATTACTAGTATATAAATTTGGCTTAATTTTAAGCAACTTTAATATTTTCCTAAATACATTATAACAGAAAATGCTTTTAATTAAAGTTGCTTTTTTGACCTTACTTTCTTAACTCTCTTGTTCCATATACAATAATTCTGTCTTGAGAAGGATAATAACTTTCACCTATATATTCTGTTTTGCTTCCCAATGTGCTTTTATACACCCTATAAGTTTGAACTTTATATCCTTTTCTACCTTCTTGTTCTATAGCTTTTACACCAAGCTCATACTTTTCACTATTTTTTCTAATTGTTCTATTATGAAGTATATCCGTAGTTTCTGTTATAATTTCAATATCTTTATAATCTTTTTTATTTCCATAAATGGTACAAACAATCTTATTACCTATAATCTGATTGTGTATTAAAATAGGACTATCAAATTTATTTGAAAATTTTAAGTCTATAGTTCCACCTGATACAGTAGCATCTCTTCCCTTTTCAATATAAGGACTTGGTATGGAATGGTTTCTCACATTAACAATCTTCATGCCAGAATATAAAGCTGCATTATAAATAGTGCTCGATACTTGACACATACCTCCTCCTATTCCTTTTTCTTGTTTTCCATTTACTATTACAGGAGCTTCCTTTAAATACTTATTAATATGAGATTTTTGTATATATGAATTAAAAGAAAATAGTTCTCCTTTGTCTAATAATATATTGCTCGTGGCATTTGCTGCTAATTTAATATTATTTGATCTATTATAATTATTAGCATTAAAGTAAGTTTCAAAACTTCCTAAAGACGTATTAATTTTACTTAAATCATTATAAGAATAAAATGGCTTAACTGATGAAGTAGGTATAATTTCATCTTTATTGTCTAGGTCTTTTATTTTTTTAATTATTGTATTTTTTAATTGGTCTTTATTTAATTCATAACCATCTTTTTCTTTAGTTACAATAATTTTGCCATTTACTATTCTTATAGTTGCACTTTTAGGTTTTATATATATTTTTTTATTCAACTCTTTTAAATATTTATCTAATTTTTTTTCATCATAAGTAATACTATAATCTAGTATTATCTTTTTCCCCATAGTCAAACTACTTTTAGTCTTTATATTAGTTATAATCCCTTTATCTCTGCCAATATTATATGCTTTCTCAACTACCTCTTTTACATCATAATCTGTTCCTATATTCTCTTTAGAAAAAACATATTTTTTCCCATTAAAATTCAACACAAAAGAATTATTATCATCAAGTATTTTATTGATTTTCACCTCAGCTTCTTCTTTTGTTAAATTAGATAAATCAACATCTCTAACATAAATATTTTTGTGTATTTTTCCTTCAAGTTCAATTGCATTACTTAAGACTACATCGCTTAAGGATACAATTAATAATGATAAAAATATTGCAATCTTAAGTCTTTTCAATAGTATCATTCCCTTCCTTGATAAAAATCACAATCATCTTTTATTGGACATAACTCACATTCTGGTTTTCTTGCCTTACACATTCTCCTACCATGAAATATTAATACATGATGAGAATGAGACCACCTGTGTTTTGGTATAACATCCATAAGAGCAAACTCAGTTTTTTCTGGAGTTTTTGTATGAACTATACCTATCCTATTTGAAACCCTAAAAACATGTGTATCTACCGCTATTGCATCTTTGTTGAATGCATTGCTCAATACTACATCTGCTGTTTTTCTTCCTACTCCAGGAAGTTTTGTTAATTCTTCTAAAGTATCTGGAACTTCACCATTATAATCTCTACATATCATTTCTGATGTTGCCTTGATTTTTTTACTTTTACTTTTATAAAGACCACATGTTTTTATTTCTTCCATTATTTTTTCTTCAGACAAATTTGCAAAATCCTCTGGCGTATTATACTTCCTAAAAAGTTTTCTTGTTACCATATTAACTCTAACATCAGTACACTGCGCAGATAATATAGTAGCTATTAATAATTCAAAAGCTGTAGTGTGCTCTAATTCACAATGAGCATCTGGATAAATTTCCTCTAACTTGTCTAATATTTCATTTACATCTTTCATTTATTTTCCCCCTTATTTTATCTTTTACTTTTATTATCTATCAAATTAGTCAATCTATAACAAAGTAATAATTCTCAATTTTTTGATTTTTTGTATTAAAAAAGCAAAAACTTATTAAGTTCTTGCTTTCTATTATATCAATTCATTTATTCCTTTTTTGATTCTCTTGATTTATTATAAGTATCTAATTTTTCTTTTACCAAATTTTTGATGTCTTTAAACATTTTATCCGTCAAAATCTCTACACTTTCTTCTATTTTGCTCACAGGATAAATTTTAAAACAGCCATCTTTTATTGTTTTTTCCATTTCATCTGAAAGTATTAAATTATCCATATTATCTTTTGGCAAAATCACACCATACACTTTATCTTTAAATCCTCTTTTTTTGCATACATTGTAAAATCCCTCAATTTTTTCTGTAATTCCACCGACAACTTGTATTTCTCCTTTTTGGTTTAAAGATCCTGTAATTGCTATATTTTGTTTTATTGGTATTTCACTTAAAGAAGATAGTAATGCACACAATTCTGCTAAAGTAGCACTATCACCATCTATTCCTCCATAATTTTGTTCAAAACAAATGTATGCATTTACTGATAACGGGTATTCCTGCGCAAATTGTTCTGCCAAATAACCTTGCAAAATAAGCACTCCTTTATTGTGTATTGCTCCACTCATTTTTACTTCTCTTTCTATATTTATTATACCTCTATTCCCAATGCTAGTAGTTACACTAATTCTTGATGGTCTTCCAAATGAATATTCTCCCATACCAAGAACTGATAATCCATTTATCACACCAACTCTACTACCTTCCGTATCAATCATTATTGTATTATCTTCAATAAATTCATCAATCTTATTTTCTATTTTATTTAAACGCTTACGTTTTTCTAATATAGCTATTTCCACATGTTTCTTTTCCACAAATTCTTTATTCTCTAGTTTTGCAAAAATATCTGATTCTGTTATTATCTCAAGTAACTTATTAAAGTCTGTTGATAGTTTTTTCTTACTTCCCACTAATCTAGTACTATGTTTTATAACATCTTCTACAGCCTCATAAGTAAAATGATTTAATTTATTTTTTTCACATTGAAATGCTATAAATTTTGCCATTCCATATTCTGTAACTTCACTTCTATCCATTTCATTATCAAAATCCACAAACATTTTAAAACACTTACTAAATTCACTATCATATCTATAAAGCACATCATAAATATAGTTACTTCCAATTAATATAATTTTCAAATTTAGTGGTATTTCCTCAGGTTCTATTGATACCTTTGTCTCCATCGGAATTTTTTGTGACTGTATAGCCTTTTTCAAAAGTTCCCATGATAAGGGGTAGGATAAAAGTTGTTGAGCGTACAAGACTAAATATCCTCCATTAGCTTTTTGCAAAGATCCAGAAAAAACTTTCGTAAAATCAGTTTTTATATTGCCACTATTATAATCATACTCAACCTTACCGAATAGATTTGATGGACTTGGATTAGTTTCAACAATAACAGGCGCCTTTTCATTATTTTCATTGTCTACAAATAAATTCACTGCGTATTTTAAGAAGCAATCTTTATTGTAATATTCTCTAAGTTCCTCATCATCTAAGTAAAATAGTTCTAAATTTTTTAATATATCTTCTCTAACTTTATTAATATAATCTATAATTTTTTCGCAGTCCCCATATTTTTCTTTTAATTCTTCAATATGAGGATCAACGACTAATTTCCCAACTTCATCTTCTATTTCAATCATTATAGTTTTTATGTTTTCCTCAATTTCTCTTATCTGATAAACTACTTTTATTGCCATATTTTCTAATTCTTTTTTTATCTTAAAAAACTCTTCTGAAGATACTTCATCTTCAAAATTTTCATTTAAAGGAACAAACACCATACCTACCTTACTACTTTTAAGCTTAAATCCCTTTTCTTCTCCATAAGTTTTTATCTTTTTAATCAAATCTTCCTTTTGCATTTCATATTCTTCCAATAATGTATTTTTATTTACCTCATATTCTTCACTATCAAATGCTTCTTTTATTTCTTCAAACAATTTATCTATCATTTCTTCTATATCATCTTTAAATATCTTTCCCTTTCCTCTTTCTAAACTTATTACAATAGGCTCTCTTGGATTATCGAAATTATATACATAACACCAATCTTTATGACTATTTTTGTCTTTAGAATATTCATCTAATATTTTCATGGTATAAGTGCTTTTTCCTGTTCCAGGGTCACCTGCTATATATATGTTATAAGTAGGGTTATCTATTTTTAAACCCAGTTCCATAGCTGTTACTGCTCTGTCTTGACCCAAAAAATCTTTTAAAGGTTCTACTTCTGACGTATTGTTAAATTTTTGCATATTATTCCCCTTTCCATCCCCTATTTATATGAACTAAGATTATACTCTCTTATAAACTTAATTAATTATATGTATTAGCCTTCTTTAATTTGACTTAATAATTTTCAAAAAATAAAAAGCCTATGATTTATCACTTCATAGACTTTTCTTTTAATATATCCATATTTCTTTTTATAATATTTTTTCCTCTCCAACTAAAGGCTCTATCCTTGTATCTTCGCTTAAATTCTTTATTTGATATATTATTGATTTCTTCCTCATTTAAATTAGTTATTAAATTAACAGTAAATTCTTCAATATTACTTTCACATATATCTTTATTGTGAGGACAAACTTGCTGACATATATCACATCCAAATATTGATTTATTCTTTTTAATTTTTACTATTTCTTCAGAAGTAAGCTCTTCTTTTTTTTGAGTTATAAATGAAACACATTTTTTAGGATCCATTTTATAATTTCCCTCTAAAGCATTTCCCGGACAATATTTTACACATTTATTACACTTTATACATGTTTTATTTGTAGGTTTATCAGGTTCAAGGTCATAATTATTTACTATATACCCAATAAACACGTAAGAACCATATTTATCTGTAATAATATTATTATTAATTCCATAGTAACCAATACCTGCTAAATAGGCTAAATATCTATCTACTAAAGGCCCATTATCAGCAAAAATTTTATAGTCAAAACTTTCATCTATTTTTTTTATCTCCTCACATATGTTATTAAGCCTCTCTTTTATTACTAAATGATAATCTAGTCCATAGCAATATTTTGATATATTTGATTTCTGATTTTGTTCTATATAATAAGGAAATGCACATACTATAATTGATGATGCATCCTCCATAATTAATTTAGGATTTATTCTTTTTTCTATATCAGGTTCTTCCATACCTGTTACAAGATTTGCATTAACTTTTTCTTCTAATGTTTTTCTTAATTCATAATATGGGCCTACAGTGGTGACTCCCACAACATCTAGTCCTTTATTATAAAAAAGTTTTTTAATTTCATCTTTATTCATAAAATATCCTTTCTTTAAATCCTCTTTAGTTTTATAATAAACTAATGATAAGGAAGTGATAATTTGATTAAACTAACAATCCCAGGAAGACCTATCAGTAAATCTAATTTTAAACTGCATAACGTTCATGGTCAAGCTTGGATGCCATCAAAAGGAAAATATTCTAAATACGTAGCGTATGAGAACATGATTGCTGGATACATAAACACACAGTATGATGGTGAAGTTATAGAAGAAGATTTAATAACCGTTATGAAATTATATTTCCCTAATAAAAGAATGGGGGATTTACATAACTACCCAAAAAGTATTTGTGACGGAATAGAAAAAAGCGGTATTATAAAAAATGACAAACAATTAAAGCCTGTTTTATTATTTGATTATATTGATAAAGAAAATCCAAGAGTTGAAATTGAACTTTATCCAGTTTCAAAGTATAATGTTACATACAATATTATTTCAAAATAATTTGTTTTATAACAAAACGATTAAAATTTAATATTATTTTATATTTTTAAAAATAATTTTTTATTAAAATATGAACATATGGAGGACTCTTAATATGCAAAATATATTGAATGATATAATTCTATCAAATAAAAAGTGTACAGCTAACGGAAAAGTTGCTAGTTATATCCCCGAATTAAAAAATGTAAATAGCGATGATTTGGGTATATGTGTAATAGATAAATATAATAACATTTACTGCGCCGGTGATTATAATAAAAAATTTACTATCCAAAGTATATCAAAACCTATAATCTTAGCTATGGCTTTAATGGATAATGAGTGGGACTATGTTTTTTCTAAGGTGGGTATGGAACCAAGCGGAGATCCTTTTAACTCTATAATGAAGTTAGAAACTAATGATACTAAAAAGCCTTGCAATCCAATGATAAATGCTGGGGCAATAGTAACTACTTCTCTAATAAAGGGAAAAAACCTACAAGAAAAAGAAGAACGTATGTTATCATTCTTCAGAAAACTTGCTAAGAATGATTCTCTTGAAATAAATAAATCTGTTTATGAATCTGAGAAATTAACTGGTGATAGAAATAGAGCTATGGGTTATTTATTAAAAAATGATGGATTTATAGAAGGAGATGTGGAAGAAACACTTGATTTATACTTTAAGCAATGTTCTATTGAAATTGATGTAGTTGATTTAGCCAGAATTGGCTTACTATTTTCAAACTATGGTATCGATATAGAAACTGGTGAACGTGTAATAAGTGAAAATATATCTAGAATGGTAAAAACATTTATGGTTACTTGTGGAATGTACGATGCTTCTGGAGAGTTTGCTCTTAAAGTTGGTATTCCAGCCAAATCTGGTGTAGGCGGAGGAATAATGGCATCTGTTCCAAGAAAAATGGGTATAGGCGTATTTGGCCCTGCATTAGACAAAAAAGGAAATAGTATTGGCGGATTAAACGTGCTTGAAGATTTGTCAAATAAATTAGAATTAAATATTTTCTAAAAGAAAAGCAGCTAAAACATCTAAGATGTAATTGCTGCTTTTTAATTTATTTATTTTCCAATCTATCACATACATTTTTAAGCATACTTCTAATTGGTAAATTATAAGGACATTTTTCTTCACAAATACCACATTCTATACACTTACTAGCCTTAGCATCACCCAGTGATTCATATCTTTCTAATGCCCATTCTTTCAAATTATATCTGGTATAGTATCCTTCCAATAAAAAGTTTTGCGGTATATTTATGTTTTTAGGACATGGAAGACAGTATTCGCATCTTCTACAAAAATTTCCATTTAAATCTTTTCTAATTTTTTCAACCCTTAACTGGTCTTCATGAGTAAGCTTTTTATTACCTATTGCCGAAACATTTTCCTTGACTTGTTCAATTGTATTCATACCTGGAATAGCTACATCTATATATTCTTTTGATAATATATATTTTATAGCCAAAGAACCATCATCAATAGCTCCTCCAGCTAGAGGTTTCATAGTAATAGTTCCTATTCCCTTTTCATAAGCTTTTTTAAAAACTTCATCTGCTTGATCTTCAACAATATTGTATGGAAATTGTATAGTCTCAAATTTGCCATCTTCTACAGCTTTTGATATTATTTCCAAACTATGACTAGTTATTCCTATATGCTTTATTTTTCCCTCTTCTTTTGCTTCTAATAAAGCTCTGTATGCTTTGTCCTTATCAAATATATTATTATATTCTTCTACCTTAAGGTTATGTATTTGGTATAAATCAATATAATCAGTTTTTAAATTTTTCAAACTTATATCTATATCCCTTTTCATGTCATCATAATTTCTAGACATACTTTTAGTTGCAATATAAAATTTTTCTCTTCTACCTTCAATAGCATTTCCAATATACTCTTCGCTTACAGTATATCCTCTTGCTGTATCTATAAAATTAACACCTTGATTTACTAACTCTTCGATAACTTTATTTGTCTCCTCTTGGGTGATTCTCTGTATAGGTATTCCCCCAAATCCAACTTCTTTAATTATCATATTTGTATTTCCAAGACTTCTCAACTCTTCAACCTCCTTATTATATATAATATATATGTTATATTATTTTCATATAACCTGTCACTATTCTATGCAGATTCATAAGTGTCATTTTTTTAACAAAAAAAAGTATCAATATACAATTGATACTTTTATAATCTTCTTATTTATTTTGTGAAGGAATTGCGAACATCACTACATCATGTTTCTTTTCATTTTCTCTATTACTATTATCCCTTTTTGCAATTATTTCATTAACTTTAACTTTGAATGCACTTCTTAATTCAGATATTTCTTCTTTTGTTAATAACACATTATCATATTCTAAAATGCTGTCCCCATTTAAAGCGCCTGCTTCAGCCGCATCATAGAAAGATTCTACAGTATCTTCAAAATCTGATATAGATACAAAGTCTGTATCTATTTCTTGCTCTAAAGTATAATCTATTATTTTTCTACTAATAACTATATTATTTGCAGTTGGATAATAATATTTTTCTACAATACCTGACTTAATCTTTTCTTCAACTAATTCTAAAATCCCCACATTATAAAGCGTTTTGATATGGTAGTTAATTTTTGCATGTGGCTCATCTAATATTTCTGATAACTGTTTCGCTGATAAGGGTTCCTTATCAAACGTTTTCAAAATATCTACCCTACGAGGATGAGCAATTGCTTTTATACAATCTAAATCTCTCAATACTAATACATCTTTCATATATTCCACCCCTAAAACATTTTTATTTAATATAATCCCATTATATATTAAGCGTATATAATTGTCAAAAGCTTATACATATTTAAACTTATTTTTTTACTTTTTTTATATTTTTCAGTTCCATACTTTATTTATGTATAAAATTACATACTTTTTGTCATAATATCGCTTATTTTTTGTTATATTTATATATAAATTGCTAATTAAATATAGAGTTTATATACACTATTTTTATTATATAATAATTTATTATAATATTTTAAAATATATAGTTAATAAAATTTAACAAAAAAAACGAACTATACAGTTCGTTTTAGTCTACTATTTTACTTCCACCTATAAATTCTCTAATTATTGATGTAGGTGGTAAATCTGATATATCTTTAAGCTCCACAAAGTATTGAAGAAATTTTAATAGCCTGTTAGCTTCACTAAAAGCTTCGCTACTTGAATCAATTTCTTCTAATAATGGTTTAACATAAGCTTTTAAAATTGCCAGTTCATATACACAAGACGAGTTGAAAATCATATCCGCTTCTTCCTGATAAGGGAATATATTTTGCTTTTCTCCTCTTCTTACAGAGTTCCAAGTTAATATTGTTCTTGTAGCGTTATGACCTCTAAATTGATTATCTCTTACAATACGTCTTATTAACCTTAAATCTGTAGTAGGTATTCTATTATGATCATCTAAGTTTAACTGTGTTAATACACTAAGATAAATTTTAAACTTTTCCTTGTCAGGTATTGATGATGTTAAAGTCGGATTTAAGCCATGAATACCTTCTAGTATTATTGGTTGATTTTTTTCTATTTTAAGTTTTTTGCCTTCTTCACTTATTCCCTTTTTAAAATTAAATTTTGGAATAGTTACTTCTTTTCCTTCTAATAAATCACTTAAGTCTTTATTAAATCTATCTAAATTTATTGCATATATAGATTCAAAATCATAATTCCCAAATTCATCTAGCGGAGTTTTATCTCTATCTACGAAGTAATCATCTAATGATATTGAGATAGGCTGTAAGTTATTTACTTTTAAATGTATTGATAGCCTGTGAGCAAAACTAGTTTTTCCAGAAGATGATGGTGCTGCAATTAATATTATTCTTTTGTTTTCTTTCTTTATTATATCTGCTATTTGTCCTAGTTTTTTTTCTTGTAAAGCTTCAACTATTCTAATTAATTCTCCATATGTTCCATTTTCTATTATCTTATTTAAAGATAAAACTGTATCTACGCCCATTAGTTTAGACCAGTTTTCCATTTCCAAATAAATATTTGATAGTTTTGGTTGAGGAATAAACTCTCTAACTTTAAACTTTTCACCTTCTCTAGGTCCAAGCAATATAAATCCACATTCATACTTTAAAACATCAAATATTTTTAAGTAACCTGTAGATGGTAACATATGTCCATAAAAATGATCCACATGATTATTACATTTATAAATTTTTATATCATCATGTTCCTTATATTTTAATAACTCTGCTTTACTTTTCATATTATATTCATTGAAAAAATTTATCGCTTCCTTCTTAGTTACAATTGTTTTTTCAATTTTATAATCTGCATCTATAATTTCTTGCATTTTTAATTTAATAGCTTCTCTATCTTTTTCATTCAATATTCTATCTGTACTGACTTCACAGTACAAACCATTTGATAAAGAGTGTTCTATACTTACTTTACAGTTTTCATATAGTTCTTCACAAGCCATTATAAATACAAGAGTCAAAGATCTAGAGTATACTCTATATCCATCACTATTATTAGTATCTATAAATTTAATATTACAATCATCTGATACCTGTGTTGTTAATTCTTTTAATTTATTATTTACAGATGCTAAAGTTATATAGCCAGAATAATTATTTTTAATTTCACAAGCAATATCTTCTAACTTTATGCCTGTTGAAGTATCTTCAATTAAAAAAGATTTTTTTTCATCTTCTATAGTTAAATTTAATTGCTTCATTTTAACTACCCCTTTACGATTATTATTATCCTAATAAACCTATCTTATTAAAAGGATATAACCTAACAAAAACTTTACCTAATATATCTGAGTCATTAATAAAACCTACGCTTTCATATCTACTATCTAAACTTATTTCTCTATTATCTCCCAATACAAATACAGAATTTTTTGGGACAACCGTATCTATATCACCTTCTGTAATTTCATCATGAATATAAGGTTCAACTAATTCTTCTCCATTAACATATACTTTAGAATTTTCTATCTTAACTTTATCTCCACTTACACCTATAACTCTTTTTACCAAGTCCTTGCTACTTCCATCTTCTTGTTGTAAGTCAGATTCAAATACGATAATATCTCCACGTTTAGGCTCTTTAAATTTATAAGACATCCTATTTATAATTAAGTAATCTCCTTCTTCTAAAGTAGAGTACATAGAGTCTCCTCTTACTAGTGTTGGTTTTATAAATTGTGTTATGATAAAAGCAAAAACTATTGCTAATGCAAATACCTTAACCCACTCAAATATTTCTTTTTTTACTTTTCCACTCAAAATATCATCTCCTCAATAATATGTAATTATTTATAATGTGTTACACTTACAACAATTTAAGTATAATTAATTCTAAGACCTTTTGGATAGTGATTTTTTAAAATTCCATTAGTTTCTTTTCCCCATCCCAAAGGTATGCCTTCTATTGTTACTAATACCCATCCTCTACTCTTATCTGTTTTTATTGTATTTCCTCTTAAGTATTCCTTCGTTCTATCATCATTTATACTTAAATCTTCAATGTTTTGAACATCGTCTACTGTAAGATAATGAGAAAAAGCATGAGATGGCTCAAATCTATTCTTCTTAAGTAAACCTAAATGTAGACCGTTTCTTAATACCTTCAGTTTTTTTGTGTCTGGACAATTTTCAGGTAATAAGTATAAATTTTCTCCTTTTATATAGAATTCTCCTTTTATCTCTATATTTAAAAACTTCTTTTCAAAATTTTTATAATCACTCAATTCTTTTCCTAAAGGCTTTACTTTTATTCTTTTAGTAAAGCATGTCTCTTCTGACACTTTCTTTATCTTAGCAACAAAGTGTCCTTCACCTTTTACTTTGTGAGGCCATAATCTTTCCATAAACACAAGATTAGCGCCTTTATTTTCATTTATAAATTCATTAATCACATATTCATTTTCTTCTTTAGCAAAAGTACATGTTGAATATACTAAAACTCCATCTTTATTTAACATTTCAAATCCGTCTTTTATTATGTCCCTTTGTATTGATTGGCATTCTAGTACCTTGCTATAACTCCAATCATCTATTGCTACTTGATCTTTTCTGAACATTCCCTGACCAGAGCAAGGAGCATCGATTACTACTTTGTCAAAATAACCCGTAAATACTTTTTTTAAATTTGTAGAATCTGTGTTCGTTATAATACAGTTTTTGGCACCAAATCTTTCTAAGTTTTCTCCTAATGCTTTTATTCTAGTTGGATTGATTTCATTAGAAACTAAAATACCTGTATTATTTAATTTCGATAATATATATGTAGATTTTCCTCCTGGCGCCGCACAAAGGTCTAAAACCTTGTCTCCTTCTTTAACTTCTAATTTTGGAACAACACTCATGGCTGAAGGCTCTTGTAGGTAATACGCTCCACTTTCGTGAAGAGGATTTTTCCCTGGCCTATTTATTTTTTCATCATAGTAGAACCCTTCCTCTGCCCAAGGAATACTTGTCAATTGAAATAAATCTAAATCTAATAATTTATCTTTATCCATTTTCATCGTATTCAATCTTAGTCCTGTAGTTTTAGGTTCATCATAACTTTTTAGAAAATCATCAAATTCACTTCCTAAAATTTCTTTCATTTCATCTAAAAATTGTTTTGGTAGATTAGTCAAATTTATCTCCCTTTCTACTTTTATTTTTTCTCTTATAAAATCTTATTTTTGAATATAGCACATATTTATCTAACTTATCTAAATTAATTTTCCATAGGAATATTATATACACTATAAAGACTATAATAGCCCATCTATATTCTATCATCAAGATAAAATCGAAAACTCCATGAAGCAACACAGGAATAATTACAGCATAAATTAAATATTTATTTCTTCCATCATCATTTTTTTTTGAAAATTTATACTTTGAAATATAATATCCCATAGTAATTGCAAACATTATATGTGACGGTATGGAAATTAACCCTCTAGTTACTCCCAATTCAAAAGTTAGGTCTAACCTTTCTCTCATTAAATATATAATATTTTCTATTGTAGCAAATCCTAAAGATAAAAAAATAGAGTAAATTATTCCATCTAATTTTTCATTGAAGTTTTTATCTCTAAGTAAAACAGGTATTAGTATTATAGACTTTAATCCCTCTTCTGTAAATGCTGCTACAAAAAAAGCTATATATAAAGCCCTCATTATACCAGAAAATATATTCAATTTACTAAAATAAAACTCTAAGAATATAGCCAATATACTTACTAAAATCCCCAACAAAAAATATTCTATTAACTTAAGTGGTGGTTCTTTTTCATATCTGTCTTTAAAATAAATCCATCCCACAAAAAAACTTACTGGTAATACAGCTAATGATAATATGTAAATTTTCATATTTTAATATAACCTTTCTTTGCATATATATTAGTATTTAGATATTTAAATTTAATACTTATTATCTCCATTAGTAAAAAATTTTAATATTTACTTTTTAACACTTTATTATTTAACAAAATAAAATATATTTCATAGAATAAACTAGAGTATTTACAGCCTAGTTAATTTAAAAGGGGTGATTATATGCAAGATGGTTTTTTGACTGTTAGTGTTATAAATTCTTCTACGAATAAGCCAATAAAAGATGCCACTATAAATATATATGGCATGGATGATGAGCAAAATAACACAGGTACTATATTCGAGAACTTAAAAACTGATGAGTCTGGTCAAGTAAGAGATTTAATCTTATCTGCACCTAACATCGAATATTCTCTTGAACCATCAAACGTTAAACCTTATAGCGAATATATGGTAGAAGTTGTGGCCAATGGATTTGAAACAGTATTAATAAAGGGTACTCAAATCTTACCGGTTGTAGAAGCATTACAAAATGTTCCTGTAAGTGCACCAACAAGAAAAAGTATGAAAAGACAAAACGAAATAATTTATGACATTCCAGAACATACACTTTGGGGGAACTTTCCACCTAAAATACCTGAAAGTAGTTTAAAACCACTGCCTCCTCCAACAGGTTTTGTTGTTTTAGATGAGCCAGTAGTTCCAGAGTTTATTGTTGTTCATGATGGTTTACCTGAGAATACTAGTGCGCAAAATTATTGGGTTCCTTTTAGAGATTATATAAAAAATGTTGCATCTTCTGAAATTTATTCCACATGGCCCGAGCAAACTATCTATGCCAACGTAATAGCCATAATTTCATTCACACTAAATAGAGTTTTTACAGAATGGTATAGAAATAAAGGGTATCAATTTACAATAACTTCATCTACAGCCTATGATCACAAGTACGTTCATAATAGAAATGTTTTTGATAATATAAGCGTAATTGTAGATGAAATATTTAATACATTTATCAGAAGACCTCCTACAGCGAGACAACCGCTACTTGCACAGTATTGTGATGGTAAAAAATCTCAATGTCCTGACCAAATGACACAATGGGGAAGTAAAGATTTAGGTGATCAGGGCAAGAGTTACGAGGAAATTTTAAGATATTTTTATGGTGATAATATAACTTTTGCAGAAGCCAAGGTAGTCAGCGGTGTACCTGTTTCATTTCCTGGTTTTACATTACAATTAGGTTCTAACAATTCTTATGTTAAAACCATACAAAATCAATTAAATGCTATCTCCAACTCTTATCCAGCTATAGAAAAAGTTGCTGAAGATGGTGTATTTGGAGAACAAACAGAAAAATCGGTAAAAAAATTCCAACAAATTTTTAACTTGCCTCAGACAGGTGTTGTTGATTTTAAAACATGGTATGCCATTTCTAGAATATACGTGGCAACTACAAAAATAGCTTCTTTAAATCCTCTAATTTAGCAAATAAAAATACTATCAGAATAATACTGATAGTATTTTTATTTAACCACTTCTAAATATTCTTCTTTGATTTGTTTTTTTATATTGTCTATAATTATTGGGAATTCTGGTATTCCTGCCGCATAAGGTGCTATATCATATAAATCAAAATATATTACTATTTTTCCATCTTCCAAATAAAACTTTTGATTTTCCTTTATTCCATAAAAGTCATAAACCTTATCTAAGTCCTTCTCTTTTTTACCTAATTCTTTAATTTGATTTTTTATTTCTTTGTTTATAATTTCTTTGTAGTCCACGTCTTTTTTGAAAATATCCTTAAGAGTTAAGTTATTTCCACTTCTTAAATCAATATTATATGGCACATATTCATAGTATCCATGAGCCCCACCACTATATTTATAATATTTAATAAGAATACTAATTGCGTTCCCTGTATTCTTTTTAACTTCATAAGATGCGTCAGCAACAAAATTACTTTCATCTAATTCAAAATCCTCTAAAAAGCTTTGTGCTTCTTTAAGAGACTGTTCATAAAAATTCAAAATATCTTCTTTTATTTTTCCATTAACTTTCTCATCTATTTTTGAATTTCCACTATTTATAATAGGTATTTCAAGAGTACTTTTTAAATATTTATTTTGTTTTTTTAATACTTCACTGTTAACAGAAATTAAAAAAAAAAATTATTACATGCTTCTATTTTATTTTTAAATACATCATAAGGTATTTTAAACTCATATTGAATATCCTCTTGACTTTGTTTATATGGATTAAAATAAATATTAATATATCTATCTTCTATATAATAATTTGTATTTTTATCAATATTCAAATTTCCATATAGAGGATGTTTTTCATTTATTACTTTTTGAATAGTTTCAGTTATTACTATGCTGTAGTCGTCATTTCCTTTTAAAAACTCATCTAAATATACTCTATCCCCTGTTTTCAAATTAAAAACATAACTATCTTTTTCTAACTTATAATCTTTTTCTCCCCAAGTTGTACTTTTTTCTATAATTATATTTATTATATTCTCATCTTCAAATACCACACTATAAGTAATATTTATAGCTTTCTTATCACCATATGTATTCATTTTATTTATTTGTCTTTGAACATTAATATACTCTTTTATATTTTTTTTGATATAAGAATTTATACTCTTCTCTACATCCTTATTATCATAATGTATGCTAGGTACCTTAAACTTAATAACTAAGTTTTCATCATTAATTTGTGACTTTTCATCTGTAACTTTTACCACTTTCAATCCCTCTTGAATGTTATTTTGTATTTTTGTCATCATAGATGTAAAATCAATATTTCGTACTAATGATAATAGCATCAATCCTAAAGTTAAAAATATAATTGGTTTTATAAAATTTTTTAAGTCCTTCATTAAAGTTCCTCCTAAATATAATTCCTTATTATATTTAGGAATTTTATAAATTTTATCCATTTATTTTACAAAAAAATACTTATAGACATTAGCCTATAAGTATTTTACCTTACTCTCTAAATAGTTTATATTGAGATTCTACCACTCTTGAATCAATTTTTTTAGTATATATTATATCTATTATAAATAGAACTATTGATAGGTACACATTTATACCAAATATTAAACCAAAACCTCCATAGATATAAAGTTTTATAAAAAAGTCTCCAGCAAAAGATTTAAATAATTCATGAATTTCTTTAGGATGCATTTTATCTACTTCTTCTAAAGTTATACTTTGAAGGTCTAAACTTCTTAATATTGGTATTATATTTTTTTCTATTGTGCTGAATCCTGAATCTATAATGTTATTTGTTATATAAAGTTTAAATTCTTCTGTAATAAAGTTTAATTTATCATCTAATAATAAATCTATAATAGATTCAACAACTACTCTGTTTTTATGATTAAGGTCTTTATCTTCTGTAATTAAATTTAAATTGTCATGAATATCACTGTCTAAAATATCTTTATCTATCACAGAACTTAATTTACTGCTTCTTATTGATGAAATGTAAGTACTTCTACATATTTGTAATACATGATAATTTACAACTTCACTACTATTAATTTTCTCTAAAATATTATCTACAACATATGTTACATCATCCTTATTTAATTCCCATGATATTTCTACCAAGTTAATAGAATAAAAATGTTTAAGAACTTTTTCTTCTAACAATTCTCTTACGAATTCATTAACCGCTTCTTTATTATTATTTAAGTTGTCAATGATATTCTTTGATATCATATTAATTACTTCTTTATATTTATCATAAGTTTCTTTTAAATTATTTACTCCGACTACTTCACTTATATTTTTAACTTTTATTTCACAAATATTATTTATAACTAAATCTGACGCACTATGCATATTATTTTTAAAATCTTCATTTTGTTTCAGTGAAAAAACTAATCTGTCAAGCAATAAACTTGTGTTAATTTCTTTAGATTTTAATCCTAAATCTTTAACTTTACTTGAGTATATCTCTTTTTCAAAATAATTATTTAGGATTGTACACAACTTATCTTTATCTTCTAATATTAAATTCTCTATCTTATTATTTATTACTATATTTACAACATCTTTAACAAGTCCATCACCATCAGCAAAATCATATGCCATTTTAACAAAGAAATTAAGATTTTTTCTTACAGTTTTTATTACTGTTGATGATATTAATTCATCATTAACTTTTATATAACTTATTAATTTTTCACTAGCCATATCTGTAAGATTACATATATTGTTATCTAGTTTTTCTTTAATTTTGCCATCAAATAGCTCTTCAAATTTCTTTTCTTCTTGAAATTCTGTTGCTAAGCAATTTTGCAAATAGCTATTTAATTGATCTTTTAAATTTAAAAGTGTAATATTTATAAACTTATCGCTTTTAACACTATTTTGTATACTTAAAAGAGATTTTTCGCTTATTATATCTTTCATTGACTTATCCATTATATAATTATAAGTTTTTTCATTTCTAAAGATTATATTTTTTATGATATCTTCAAAATAGGAATTTTCCATGTTTTTATTAATATAGTCATTGACTTGTTTTTCTATTTTATTATTAACAGTTGTAATTAATTCTTCTGGTAATACGTCTTGCAAAGATTTATTTGTTTTTAATTTTTCTTCTAAATACCCTATTATTTTATCTTCTCTTTGATTTATTATCTCTATTAAATCATTTGCTTTGTTATTTATAAAATCTATAGATACAAATCTCCCACATTCTATATCTAAAAGTCTGTTTCCTATACTGCTACATATTCTATTATTATTTTTCTTTAATAATTTTAAAATAGCACCATATGTTTTTTTAGCTAAACTATGTTTTTTGTTTCTAACAAAGTCTAGAATAGCCATATAATTGCTGTCTTTTATATTAAATATAATATGCTTCTTAAAATTATCCTTTTGGTACTCAAATGAATTTACTACTCTATTTCCGCTTAATAATTCATTATCAATAAAGTATGCCATACCTGATGCAAAACTATTTTTATGGGATGGTATATATCCTATGGAAAATACTTTAAATAAAGGTATTTTGGAAACAAATTTATTTTTTTCATAAGGACAGAATATCATCCAAAGAGCTATAACATTTGTCATAATACCTACTGCACCCATAAGAAAACATGCCATTATTGTATTAGTAATATTATTATAAAAACCATAAGCTCCATTAATATTGGTCATAGTAATACCAAATATTAACCCTACAATAGTTCCTAGAAAGGCACCAAACATTGATAGTGGTTTTAATTGTTTACCCATAAAGCTTTGAGCTATATTACATATTTCTTCTTCATCAAGTTTTATAAGATTATCATAAATAAGCTTTTTTACTCTCCCATCTACTATGGTTGGTAAATTATTTTTTATATTGTCATATAGTTTATTACTGATTTCTTCTGGTAAATCTTCTTTACTATTTATTTTATTAAGTAAGTTTTTAACTTCATAAGATTTATATTTGTCAGCTTCCTTTTTAGTAAAATCTACCGTCTTTTCAGTTATTAAGTTTATTATTTTTTCCTCATTCTCACTTAATAAATCTTGTATTTTTATACTTTTAATGTAATCACGGATTTCCTTATTGATGATTTTCTTATAATTAATATGATTTTTATTTAAGACATTAACTATTTTATTTGGTAATAGATATGAAAATCCATCAACCTTATCTTTATTAAATAAATTTTTTATTTTGCTATTTAGCAAAGATTCTATCTTATCGTGAACCAAATTAAATATAGCTTTATCTAAATAAGAAATTATTTTAACTTTATTATTCATTATCAAATCATAAAGTTTTGGCTTAATATTTTTATTAAATAATTTATTTAGATCTTGATCTACTAACTTATTTAAAGTTTTTGAAGTTTGTCTTTTTAAGAAAAGCTTAGATAATTCTGTTCCTTCAGTATTCCATTTGTCTAAAATAATATTTATTACTTTTTCTTCATTAATTAAATTATTTTCTTCCAGTAAAACCATTAAATCTTTGATTTTAGTTTCTTCTAAAAACTTAATTATTTTAGAATATAACTTATAAGAGTCTTCTTCACTTATTTTATATTCTTCTAAAAAGTTCACAATTTTGTCTACTACTTGATTTTTAGAAGCAAAGTCCACAAGCATAGAATCCTTCACTTTTGAAATTATTGATTTTCTTGACTCATCATCAATATTCTCTATACTTTCTAATATGGAATCATCTATCATGTTTTCTATTTTGACTTTATTTTCACTTATCCATAATGATAAATAAGGTATAGCTTTTTTAATTAGATCTACTACATACTCACTAGAAATTCTTCCAAAATGAATTGGTAGTATCTCAAATACTGTTAAATCTATATCCTTTGCTGAATCAAATACTTCTTTAACTATATCTCCTAACTTTGCCTTACCCTCTTCAGATTTTATTAGTTCATCTAGTTTTTCATATATGATTAAACTTAGTTTATTAAATTCTTCTTCACTTAAAATATCATCTATGGTTTTAGTTCCTATAGTTTTTTGAAGGTCTTTTAATAAGCTCTTTATATCTATTAATGATAAAGATTTGTCTACCAGTGATTTTGTTTCCTTCTTATTGTCTAATAACTCATCAATAGAGTTCATTATTTCACAGCTAATAATTCTTGTTACTTTTTCTCCACTGTCCTTACTTATTAACTGGCTTAAGTATACTTCACCTTGCTCTTCATATAAATCACTTAATAAATGCTTTAATTCATCATCGGATCCAATATTAGTAATAATTTCTTTATATGTATTATCAACTATATGAGATATTTGTTTTTCACTTAATAGTTTTTCTAATTTTATACTTTCCCCCATATTAGTCATTAATTGAGGTAATACTTCTTTTAAACTACATCTTAAGAACTCTTCTACACTTATTAATGTTTCATTGAAGCCAGGTATTTCTTCTATTTTTTTATTTTCAAAAACTTCATATAAGGATTCTTTGAAAAATTCTTCACCCACATTTTGCATAGCAAGTTTAAAATTTTCTCCTAGAACCTTATCCCTTAAAGTATCTGAATTTATTATATCTCTTTCTACTAAATCACTTATTTCTTCTATAAATTTCTCTTTATTTTTCTTTACTGCTCCACCAATATTCAATGGTGTATATTCTTTAAAGATCATATTAACAGCATATTTATTTGTAATATAACCTGCTACACCACTAGAAAAAGCTTGGAGCAATAGAAACAATCCACTTTCTAATGTAACCATACTTACCACCTATCTGTCTTTTTATTTTTTATATTATCTGACGTAATTATCTTTTAGCATTTGTAATATGATTTGAACTTTCTTATCTTTCACAAAATAAGTTATATTTAGACCATCCTTATTACTATCTAATAGCTCATGAGCTTTTAATATAGATAAATGTTGAGATAGTCCTGATTGAGTTATATTACCTAACTTTTTATTTAATTCTCCTACTGTCATTGGCTTTTCTAGTAAGTAATATAAAATCAGTAATCTATTTTCGTTAGCTAACACTTTTAATTGTCTTGCTAATCTTTTTGTTTTTTCTTCCACTATTAGGCTTCCTCTCTACTTATGTATGTTTATTATAGTATTCCCATTATTAAAATTAAGTATATTAGCAATAACTAATATACTTAATTTTAATAATTATGTCAATATTTTACATACCATTATAATTTCTTACAATTAAAAAACTATAAGATTTACTCTTATAGTTTTTTAAGTTCTACTGAATTTAAAATTCAAAGTATTCTTTTATAGCATGCACTACTCCATCATCATCATTTGATTTAGCACTATAGTTACATATTTCTTTTAGTTTTGGGTGGGCATTATCCATGGCATAACTATATTTACAACTTTGCATCATTTCATAGTCATTTAAATAATCACCAAAAGCCATTGTTTCATCATAAGAAATATTATAATTTTCTTGAATAATCTTTATGGCTTCGCCTTTATTTACTCCTGGATTCATTAAATCTACCCAATTATGTCCTGATAAACAAACCATTAAATTTGTATTATACTTTTCCAGTAATTTAAATGCATTATTTTCTGCATCAGCTTCATCAAAAACAGCTAGTTTGCATATTTTGTCCTTATCTAACACATCCATTAAATCTTCTACCATTTCAAGCTTTGCGTAGTACATTCTTGCATTTTCTAAAAATACTTCATTATCATTTTCCACATATGCAGATTCAACACCACACAAAATAGGATACATGCCTTCCCCTTGTCTCGCATCCTTCAAAGCTTTTTTAACTTCTTCTGTGTTTATTTCATCTACATAAATAGATTTTCCATTATCATATACAATAGATCCATTATCACTAATATAAACAAGGTCTTCTTTTATGTCTTCAAACTTTTCAAGTAAATTATAATATTGTCTCCCACTAGCAATAGCAAATTTAATCTCTTTTTCTTTTAATTTTTTTACTAAATCAAATAAATACGGTGATAAGTTCTTATTACTATCTAGCAATGTACCATCCATATCTGCTGCAATTAATTTCACTGTCATATTCTATTCTCCCTCTAAAATTTTTCTGTTATTATATCATTAAATTTTTTCATATATTTCTTAATCTAATATTTTTATAAATAAATTGATTAATCGAATATAAAAAAGAGATTAAATAAATATTAATTAATCTCTTTTCTTCTAAGTATATAATCTTTAAATAGCTCTCACTAATATTCTTTCTATTAAATTTAACTATTAATCGTTAGCATTTAACCATTCATTTAAAACTTCCACATATCTTTCATGTTCTTCCACAAAAGGCATATGTCTTGAATATTGGAATAATTCCCATTTACTATTAGGAATTTTATCATACATAGTTTTCGCAATATATGGTGAGCATAAATCTATTGCTCCACTAGTTATTAAACAAGGTTCTTCTATTTCATGTAATCTATCTGTAAACTCATATCCAGCTAGTGTTCCTGATGGAGAGAACTCATTATGTCCCCATCCTACAACATATGCTTCAGTTCCTGATTTTTTAGGTCTTCTTAAGCACTCTGGATCATTGTCAGTTACTTCACCTGCACAGTACATTTTCATAAATTTATCTAATGCATCACTATATTCTTTGCTAGAGTAATCTCCAATATTTACTGCATCAAGTAAAGCTTTTTGATCAGCTTCGTTCATATATGATATTCTTCTCTTTTGCTCTGTCTCCCAAAGACTTGCAGAAGAAAGAGTAGATGAAAGAATATATGACTTAATTCCTTTTGGTTTATATTCAAGTGCATACCAGATAGCCTGCATCCCACCCCAAGATTGTCCTAATAAATGAATTTCATCAAGTCCTAAGTGTTCTCTTAATGCCATAAGCTCTTCTATCCAAGTATCAGCATTGAATAATTCTGGATGACCTTCAACAAATGAATTACCACAACCTATTTGATCATACATTATTACTTGTCTACCACTTTCAGCTACTTGGTCTAGTACTTCAAAATAGTTGTGCGTAGAACCTGGTCCTCCATGAAGTAGCACTAACGGTGCCTTACCCTCAGTTGCTTCTCCTACTACACGATAATAAGTTTTAAAGCCTTTAAAAGGCATGTATCCTTCAGTTATTTTCATGTTTAATTCCCCCCCATTTGTCATTAGAAACAAGTATTAGTTCCTAGGTAATACTGTTAAAACTTTAGCAGTCACATTTAGTATAACATGAAAGCAAAAGGTTTTCACTACTATACGGTCATGAAAATTTTATGCATATATATAATTTTATTTTTGTAGACTAGTATATAGAAAGAGAGAACTAAGCATCATGTTACTTAGTTCTCTCTTTTATTATTTTTTTAATTTTACTACCGTTTCACAGTGTGGTGTATTTGGGAACATGTCCATACACTTAATCTTTTCTACTTTATATCCATAAGCTTCAAATCCTTTTATATCTAAAACTAAAGTCTTAGGGTTACATGAAATATATACTATTTCATTCGCTCCAAATCCACTTATATCTCTTATGGCATCTTTATGAACTCCTGGTCTTGGTGGGTCAACTATTATTAAATCTGGTTTTTCAGATAGATTCTTAACTACTTTAGCCACATCTCCTGCTATAAATTCGCAGTTATCAAGTCCATTTAATTTAGTATTTTCATTAGCTGCAACAACAGCTTCTTCTATTATTTCTATACCATAAACTTGTTTCGCAGCACTTGCCATAACTTGTCCTATAGTTCCTGTTCCACTATATAAATCAAATAATACTTTTCCTTCATGATTTCCCACGAATTCTCTAGCTATGCTATATAATTTTTCAGCACCTTTAGTATTTGTTTGGAAGAATGAGAATGGAGATATTTTAAATCTAAGCCCTAAGATTACCTCTTCTATATAGTCTCTTCCATGTAAAACTCTTAATTCATCACAGTTAACCGCATCAGCAAGTCCATCATTTATAGTGTGTAGTATACTTACTACTTCTGACTTTGTTCCAAGATTTAATATCATATCTTTATACTCAGTCATATCAAAATCTACTTGAGTAGTAGTAACAATGTTAACCATTAATTCATTAGTATTAACACCTTTTCTTACTACTAAGTTTCTTAAAAATCCTTGGTGAGAATTTATTCTATAATAAGGAAGATTCTTTTCTCCAAAATACTTAACTGTAGAAGTTAGTACTTTTATAAAGTCTTCATCTACTAGTCTACAATCATCAACTGTTATAATATCTAAATGTCTTCCTTTTTTGTGCATTCCTAAAGTAAGAGGTCCACCTTTTACTTCATCTCCAAAAGTATACTCCATTTTATTTCTATATAATCTTTCAACTGGACTTCCTTCTATTCCTAAAAATTCAAATCCGTCTATTTCTTGTTCTTCAAATAATTTTAGAACTTGTTCTCCTTTTATTTCTAATTGCTTTTCATAAGGTACTGATAATATGGAACAACCGCCACATGCACCAAAATGTTTACATACTTCTTCAGTTTCTATTGGAGAATTTTTTACTACTTCAAGTAGTTTTACTTCAGCTTTTTCACTTCTTGCCTTTTTAACAACAGCTTTTACCTTTTGACCAGTAACTCCGCCCTTCATTTTTACTTTTCTTTTTCCTATTAAAGTTGAAGACTCGCCTCCAAATTCCATAGAACCTACTTCAAATTCAATTATGTCTTTTCTCTTCACTATAATTTCCTCCGCTCTTTTATCTTTCTTCTATCAGTTTAACTTCTTCATCAGTTAATTCTCTATATTCACCTAGATCTAATGTTTCATCTAGTTTTAATTTGCCCATAGACAATCTTTTCAAGTATACTACTTTTTTGCTCACACTCTCAAACATTCTTTTTACTTGGTGGAATTTACCTTCATGTATAGTGAGTTCTATTTCAGATGTTTCTCCACTTTCTAGAATTTTAAGTTGAGAAGGCATAGTTTCATATCCATCATCTAATGTTACACCCTTTTCAAAAGCCTTTACATCTTCCTCCGTTACTATACCTTCAATTTTTGCATAATACGTTTTAGGTACATGCTTTTTAGGTGATAATACTCTATGAGCCAATTGGCCATCATTAGTTAAAACTAAAAGTCCCTCTGTATCCTTGTCCAATCTTCCCACAGGAAAAGGTTCAAATGTCAAATAAGATGCATCTATTAAATCTAAAACTATTGGATCTCTCTTATCAAAAGTTGCTGATAAATATCCATCTGGTTTGTTCATCATTATATAAACAAATTCTCTATATCTTACTACTTCATTATTAAATTCTATTTTATCATCATCAGTATCAACTTGTGTTCCGGGATTTGATATTACTTTATCATTTACTTTAACTAATCCTTTTTTACAATAAACTTTTATTTCTGCTCTACTTCCATATCCTAAGTTAGAAAGAATTTTATCTATTCTTAATTTTTTTGCCATTTTATTTACCTCCTTAAGAAGTATTTTTATATAAATCATTTATTTCCATATTAAAATAACATAATCACTATTATATATTATAATTTAAATTTTTGCTTATTATAATTTAGTCTATACTCTTTTTTATTTTAGTTATATAATATATTTGATGGGTAGGTTTTATAAATTTTAAACTTAATTAAAATTTGGAGGTTTAAATATGTTAGTTTCTGCAAGAGAAATGCTAGTTAAAGCTAGAGAAGGAAAATACGCAGTAGGTCAATTCAATATAAATAACTTAGAATGGACAAAAGCAATATTATTAACTGCGCAAGAAAATAATTCACCAGTTATTTTAGGAGTATCTGAAGGTGCTGGAAAATACATGGGTGGATACGATACAATAGTTGGAATGGTAAATGGTTTAATAAAAGGATTAAACATAACAGTTCCAGTGGCTCTACACTTAGACCATGGTTCTTATGAAGGAGCTAAACAAACTATAGAAGCAGGATTCTCTTCTGTAATGTTCGATGGTTCTCATTATCCATTTGAGGAAAACGTAGCGAAGACTAAAGAATTAGTTGAAATAGCTCATTCAAAAGGTATATCTGTAGAAGCTGAAGTAGGTTCTATAGGTGGAGAAGAAGACGGTGTTGTTGGAGCTGGTGAAGTCGCTGATCCACAAGAATGTAAAGCTATATCTGAATTAGGAATAGATTTCCTTGCTGCTGGTATAGGAAATATCCATGGTAAATATCCTGAAAACTGGACTGGATTAAACTTCGAAGTTTTAGGAAAAATAAACCAAGCTACAGGTTCTATGCCTTTAGTATTACACGGCGGAAGTGGAATACCAGAAGAAATGATAAAAGAAGCTATATCTTTAGGTGTTGCTAAAATAAATGTTAATACTGAGTGTCAAGTTGTATTTGCTGAAGCTACTCGTAAATATATAGAAGAAGGAAAAGATTTACAAGGTAAAGGATTTGATCCTCGTAAATTATTAGCTCCAGGCGTTGATGCAATAAAAGCATGCGTTAAAGAAAAAATGGAACTATTCGGTTCTGTAAACCAAGCATAATTTTAATAGTTTAATTTAAAATTCCTCAAAGATAGATGTGATTTTTATTACATCTATCTTTTTTTATCTCAACTATTTCAAGTAGAAGAAATTCTCACATATATTGACCACATGATTAAAAGGATTTTTTAAATTAAGGAATAATCAATTTATTAACATTATATACATATATATATAACTACTTACTTTCATCATTTGAGTTCTTTTGTCAATTTTTATTTATTAAAATCCATATTTTTATATATTTCATTGCTTATTTTTGTAATTTTCGACATTTATTTTTATTTTCACTGTCTTCATTCATAATGTTTTCAATATATTAGATAGTTATGTATGTTATTTATTTAACAATATTTTGCAATTAATTTATACTTTTATAATAAAAATAAATAATTTATTACTTTAGATAATATGTTATTATCATATTCATTTTGTTTTTTCAGAATATTTAAATTATTCTTTAATATTTAATTTATTTATTATAGTCCACTTAATTTTTTAATTCAATAATTGATTTTTTTTAGTATTTTCCTTATTTTTTTAAAACAAACTCTAAATTTATTGTTTTTTTTATAATTATTCTATATTTGAATTATAATTTTTCATTAGCTTTTTAATATATTCTTATACTATAATATAAAGTAGAATTACAAAATTTTCTATTTTGGTATTTTTAATATATTTTTATAGAAATTTTTAAATGTTAAATTTTTAACTCTATAAATTTTTAGTTAGCTAATTTTATAAATACATCCTCTCAAAATTTATAGAATGTATTTTAAGTTTTTGCTGTTAATTATTTACTATGACTAACTTCAAAATGAAAAGGGGGAATTTGCATGTGCAATTTTGTTTCACAAAACAAAAAATTATTTGATGAATTGGATAGCTTAATCGCTGCTCTTCCTGAGGCTGATGAAAGTGCATTAATATATGTACTTAAAGAAGCTCAAGGTATATTTGGCTATCTACCAAAAGAAGTTCAACTTTATATAGCAGGAAAATTAAGTCTCTCTCCTGCCAAAGTATATGGTGTTGTTAGCTTCTATTCTTATTTCTCTACTACTCCAGTTGGAGAGCACAAAATTAATGTCTGCCTAGGAACTGCTTGTTTCGTTAAAGGAGCAAATGCTGTTCTTGAAGAATTCGAAAAACAATTGGGAATTAAATCTGGAGAAACTACTCCTGATCTTAAATTCACTATTGAGTGTTTAAGATGCGTAGGTGCTTGTGGACTTGCTCCTGTTGTTGTTGTTGATGGTAGAGTATATAGCCGAGTTACACCTGATGATGTTTCAGGTATAATAAACGACTATAAAGAAGTAGAAATGAGCTGTTAGGGGGGGATAATACATGAAAAGAATTAATTCTTATACTGAGTTAAAATCTGCTGTTGAAGGGTACAAACCTCTTCTTGATTTAAGAAAAAAAGACGGCGTTGATGGTATTCCTGCAAAAAGAGAAATATTAGTTTGTGGTGATACTGGATGTGCTTCTTCCGGTAGTATAAAAGTTTTAGAAGCTTTGCAAGATGAAATAAAAAAAGCTGGTCTTGAAGATGTAGCTAAAGTTGAATTAACTGGATGTTTTGGATTCTGTGCTGTTGGTCCTATAGTAAAAGTTTATCCTGATAATGTTTTCTACGTACATCTTTCTCCAGAAGATGCTAAGGAAATTGTTGAAAGTCATATAAAAAATAATATAGTTGTTGAAAGATTATTATTTGAAGAGCCTTCATTAGATAACTTAAGAGTTAATAATGAAAAAGATATGTCTTTCTATAAAAAACAAGAAAAGATAGCTTTAAGAAATCTTGGTGTTATACACCCAGAACGTCTTGAGGAATATTTAGCTAATGGTGGATATTTAGGTCTTGGAAAAGCTTTAAATGAAATGACTCCTGAGCAAGTTGTTAATGAAATAAAAACTTCAGGACTTAGAGGTAGAGGTGGAGCTGGATTCCCTACAGGGGTGAAATGGGAAGCGTCTGCTAAAAACCCTCCTGTTAACGGCAAAAAATTCGTTGTATGTAATGCTGATGAAGGTGACCCAGGTGCCTTTATGGATAGATCTTTATTAGAAGGTGACCCTCATAATGTATTGGAGGCTATGGCAATCTGTGGATATGCTATTGGTTCTGATATAGGGTATATATACATAAGAGCTGAATACCCTCGTGTTATCGAAAGATTAAAAATAGCTATAGCTGCAGCTGAAGAAGCTGGGCTATTAGGTGAAAACATAATGGGTAGCGGTTTTAACTTCAAACTTGAATTAAAATATGGTGCTGGTGCTTTCGTTTGTGGTGAAGGTACTGCTTTAATGCACTCTATAGAAGGTAAACGTGGTGAGCCTAGAATGAAGACTTTCTCTTCTTCTAAACATGGTTTATGGAATGCTCCTACTTGCTTAAATAACGTTGAAACATTCGGTAATGTTCCAGTTATAATAACTAAAGGATCTGATTGGTTTACTTCTTACGGTACTGAAGATTCTAAAGGTACTAAAGTTTTCGCATTAGGCGGAAAAGTAAACAACGTTGGGCTTGTTGAAGTTCCTATGGGTACTACGCTTAGAGAGATCGTTTATGAAATAGGTGGCGGTATCTTACATGATAAAGAGTTTAAAGCTGTTCAAACTGGTGGACCATCTGGTGGGTGTATTTCTACTAAAGATTTAGATACTCCTATAGACTATAAGTCTTTAGCTTCTATAGGCTCTATGATGGGTTCTGGTGGTATGCTTGTTCTTGATGAAACTGACTGTATGGTTGAAATAGCTAGATTCTTCTTAGACTTCTCTGTTGAGGAATCTTGTGGCAAATGTACTCCTTGTCGTATAGGTACAAAGAGATTATATGAATTATTAAACAAAATCTGTGAAGGTAAAGGATGCGAGCAAGACTTAGTTGATTTAAAAGATTTAGCATTAACTGTGAAAAACACCGCTTTATGTGGTCTAGGAAAATGCGCTCCTAACCCTGTATTAAGTACTATGGATTGTTTTTATGATGAATATGTAGCTCACGTTAAAGATCATAAATGTCCAGCAGGAAAATGTAGCTCTATGTTAGACTTTGTAATTACTGATGATTGTATTGGTTGTGGACTATGTTCTAAAAACTGTCCAGTTGATGCAATAAGCGGTGAAAAGAAAGAAAAACATATAATAGATACTGCTGTATGTATTAAATGTGGTACTTGTATAGAAAAATGTAAGAAAGGTGCAATTGTTAAAAGATAATTACGCTAAGGAGGGGTTTATTAATGAGTTTAGTTAATTTAACTATAAATGGCAAAGCTGTTTCAGTTCCTTCTGATACAAAAATATTAGAAGCTGCAAAGCAAGTAAATGTTAAAATACCAAGCCTATGTCATTTACATATGGATGATATAAAATTTGATAACCATTGTGCATCTTGTCGTGTATGTATGGTTAGCGCTGGAAGAGGATTAGTTCCTGCTTGCGGTACATTAGTTAGAGAAGGTATGGTTGTAAATACTAATTCACCAGAAGCATTAAAATATAGAAAAAATGTTGTTGAATTAATGTTATCAGACCACCCAAAAGATTGTTTATCTTGTATTAAGAGCGGAAATTGTGAATTACAAGATATTGCTGCAGATCTAGGAATAAGAAATGTAAGATTCTCTGATGGACATCAATCTTATGTTCCTGTTGATACTTCTACTAAATCTATAGTTAAAGATCATGCAAAATGTATACTATGTAGAAGATGTGAAACTATGTGTAATGAAGTTCAAACAGTTGGTGTATTATCTGGCATCAACCGTGGATTTGGTACAGAAGTTTCTACTTTCTACGGTGTTGATTTAGTTGATACTAACTGTACTTTCTGTGGACAATGTATAAGTGTATGTCCAACAGGTGCTTTAATAGAAAAAGATAATACTGCTGAAGCTTGGGCTGCTTTAGGCCAAAAAGAAAAACCAGTTATGGTTCAAACTGCTCCAGCTGTAAGAGTTGGCTTAGGTGAAGAATTTGGATTAGATCCAGGTTCTATATCTACAGGAAAAATGGTTGCTGCATTAAAAGCTTTAGGATTCGATTATGTATTCGATACTAACTTTGCAGCTGACTTAACTATAATGGAAGAAGCTAATGAGTTTGTAAATAGATTTGTTAAAGGTGAAAAACTTCCTATATTAACTAGCTGTTGTCCAGCTTGGGTTAACTTTATGGAACATGAATATCCAGATTTATTAGGTTACTTATCTACTTGTAAATCTCCACAAAGTATGTTCTCTCCAATAGCTAGACATTACTTTGCTGAAAAAGCTTTAGATAAAAAACCTGATGAAGTTATAGTTATGTCTATAATGCCTTGTGTTGCTAAGAAATATGAAGTTTCAAGAGAAGAATTAGGTCAAGACGGATATTTAGATACTGATTTATCATTAACTACTAGAGAATTAGCTAGAATGATAAAAGAAGCTGGTATAGATTTAGCTAACTTAGAAGAAGCTGAATTTGATAGCCCTCTTGGATACTCTACAGGAGCTGCTGATATATTTGGTGCTACTGGTGGTGTTCTTGAAGCTGCACTTAGAACTGCTTATCATGATATAACTAAAGAAGAAGCTCCATCTCTAGATTTTACAGTTGTTAGAGGTATGGATGGTATAAAAGAAGCTTCTTTAGAGATAGCTGGTCATACAGTAAATGTAGCTGCTGCAAGTAGTTTGGGAAATGCAAGAAAATTAATGGATGAATTAAGAGCTGGAACTTGCAAGTATCATGTAATAGAAATCATGGCTTGTCCTGGTGGATGTGTTGCTGGTGCTGGTCAACCTTATCATGGTGGAGATTATGATAAAGTTAAATCAAGAGCTAAAGCTTTATATGAAATAGATGCGAATAAACCACAACGTCTTTCTCATGCTAACCCAGATATCATCAAATTATATGATGATTTCCTAGGCGAAAGAGGCGGACACAAGTCTCATGAATTACTTCACACTGAGTACTATGATAAAAGTAATGTATATGCAGATGCTGAGTGCTAATAATTAATATTTTGCATATTAATTAAAACTAAAAGGGAGTTATGAAATTCACAAAATCTCATAACTCTCTTTTTTATTTATCAATTACCTTAGATAATTTTTGTGTAAATTCTTGAGCTGCATCTATACCCATTCCCTTTTGTCTAAAGTTCATGGCTGCAACTTCAATTATCATAGAAGTATTTCTTCCTGGTTTAACAGGTATTACTAGTTTTTCAACTTGTCTTCCTAGTATTTCTTCATATTCCCTGTCTAAACCTAATCTATCATAATACTTTTGTTGATTCCAATTTTCTAGTTCAATTACTATATCAATAGCTTTTTGATTTTTTATAGCTCCAACACCATATAAACTTTTTACATCTATTATGCCTATTCCTCTGATTTCCATATAGTGTTTTAATATTTCAGGTGCTTGCCCTACTAATCTACTGTCATCCACCTTTCTAATTTCAACAGCATCATCAGCTACAAGTCTATGACCTTTTTGTATTAATTCTAAGGCAGTTTCTGATTTACCTATGCTGCTCTCACCTTTTATCAACACACCTATACCATATACATCTACTAAAACTCCATGCATAGTAACATGAGGTGCCAGCTTGTTATCTAAATAATTTGATAATCTATTTATAAATCTTGTAGTATTGCATTTACTACTTAAAACTACTCTGTTGTATTTTTTAGCACTTGCTATTATATCTTCATCTATATTCAAGTCTCTTGTAACTATTAATACAGGAATTTCATAAGAGAAAAACTTATCTAGTATTTTTTCCCTTTTTTCTTTTTTTATATTTTGAAAATAAGTATATTCTGTTCTTCCTATTATTTGAATTCTCTCATATGGAAAATACTCAAAATATCCAGCTAATGGCAGACCCGTTCTATTTACATCTTCTGACTCCACGTAGTATTCCTTACCTTTTGGCATATATACTATCTCTAAATTTAAATCCTCAATTAATTGAGATATAGATACTATGTCTTTTACTGTTTCTATCAATTATTTACTCTCCCTTTCTAAAATAATCATAAATATTTTCTGCTACACTTTTATTTAACCCTTCTACCTTAGCTAATTCCTCCACTGATGCATTTTTTATATCTTCAATACTTTTAAAATGAGATAATAGAGCTTTTTTCCTTTTCTCTCCCACACCAGGAATATCATCTAAAGAGGATTTTGTTAATGATTTATTTCTCAAGCTTCTATGATAACTTATAGCATAGTTATGAACTTCCTCTTGAATGCTAGCAACAAATCTATATAAATTTGATGTTTTATCAAGTTCAATTTCCTTAGAAGCACATATTAATCCTTTTGTTCTATGTCTGTCATCTTTATACATTCCCCACAAAGGAATATCTATTCCATATTTATCAAAAACCTTTTGTACAGCACTAACTTGACCTTTTCCACCATCTAATAATATTAAATCAGCAAAATCTCCTTTTTGCAATCTTCTATCTAAAATTTCCGCCATAGAGTCATAGTCATTAGGACCTTCTACAGTTTTTACTTTATATCTTCTATATTCTTTTTTATCTTTAAGTCCATTTGTAAAAACAACCATAACACCTATGGAGTCAACACCTTGTATATTAGATATATCGTAAGATTCTATTCTTCTTGGTGATTCTTCTAAACCTAAAACTTCCGCTAGCTCTATTAAAGCTCCTTCACTTCTTTCATATTTTCTTTTATTTAAATTAGAGAATTTTTCTAAGTATTCCATAGCATTTTTCTTCACCATAGATATTAGACTCTTTTTATCTCCTTTTTGCGGAACTCTTATAAATACTTTTTGACCTTTAATATTAGATAACCACTCTTCAAGAACTACTTGGTCTTCTATTTCACATTCAATAATAATCTCTTTTGGAATGTATTCTGCTTTCATATAGAATTGTTTTACAAAAGAGCTAAGTATAGATTCCTTACTAGAATCTTTTGTACCTTCTAATATAAAGTGCTCTCTTCCAACAATTTTTCCATGTCTGATGAAGAAAGATTGAACACAAGCTTCTTCATCATTATAAGCCATAGCAATAATATCTTGATTAACATCCTCTGTAGATACATCAATTTTTTGTTTTTGCATCATATCTTGAAGATTTATTATTTTATCTCTATATAAAGCCGCTTCTTCAAAATTAAATTCCATAGAGCATTTATTCATTTTTTCTTTTAAAATTTCTATTAAAGTTTCTTCTTTTCCAGATAAAAATAATAGTATTTCTTCTATCATTTTATTATATTCTTCTTTTGAAACATTACCAGTACAAGGTCCAACACATCTTTTTATATGAAGGTTTAAGCACGGCCTCATGTTATTTTTAATAGCCCTTTCAATATCCACATTACAAGTTCTTATAGGATAAATATTTCTTATAACATCTAAAGTATCATTAACAGCTTCCACATTTGTATATGGTCCAAAATATTTTGCCTTATCTCGAATAACTCTTCTAACTTTTAATACCCTTGGAAAATCTTCATTTACTGTTACCTTTATATAAGGATAAGTCTTGTCATCTCTTAGCAAAACATTATACTTGGGTCTATATTTTTTAATTAAATTACATTCTAAAATTAATGCTTCTAGCTCTGAATCAGTAATTATATATTCAAATGACTTTATATTTTTAACCATTGATTTTACTTTAGAAGAATGATTTTTTGATGATTGAAAGTACTGTCTTACTCTATTTTTCAATGAGACCGCTTTTCCAACATATATTATTTTATCATTTTCATCTTTCATTAAATATACTCCAGGTTCAGCTGGTAGTTTTTTTAATTGTTCTTGTATATCAAACACTTATATTCCTCCGAAATCAAAATTCGCTTAGGCTGAGCCACTGCGTAAGCAAATCATTTTTGTTACTGCTTCATGTACTAACTTTCTCTAAATTTTTATACATAATTCATTCTATAATAAAACTTCTAATCTTTATATACATAAAAATTAGAAGTTTATATTTAGTCTTTGAGAATATTTAAATTTAAAACTTATTCAAAGTATTTTTTTAGGAATTGACCAGTATAAGATCCCTCCACCTTAGATACTTCTTTAGGAGTTCCAGTAGCGATTATTTTTCCACCTTTATCTCCACCTTCAGGTCCTAAATCTATAATATAATCACTAGTTTTTATAACATCTAAGTTATGTTCTATAACAACTATAGTATTTCCTGTATCAGCTAACTTTTGTAAAACATGAATCAACTTATCAACATCTGCCATATGAAGTCCTGTTGTAGGCTCATCAAGTATATATAAAGTCTTTCCTGTTGGTCTTTTACTTAATTCTGTTGCTAGTTTAATTCTTTGCGCTTCTCCTCCTGATAACTGAGTTGAAGGTTGACCAAGTTTAATATAAGAAAGGCCAACATCCATTAATGTTTCAAGCTTTCTTTTTATATTTGGTATATTTTCAAAGAACTCTAAAGCTTCCTCTACATTCATATCAAGGACGTCTGCTATAGTTTTATCTTTATACTTAACTTGTAGAGTTTCTCTATTGTACCTTTCTCCTTTACATACTTCACAAGGTACATAAACATCTGGTAAGAAATGCATTTCTATTTTTATTATACCATCACCTTTACAGGCTTCACATCTACCACCTTTAACATTGAAACTAAATCTTCCTTTTTTGTATCCTCTAGCTTTAGCTTCATTTGTTGTTGCAAATAAATCTCTTATTTGATCAAATACGCCTGTATAAGTTGCAGGATTTGATCTAGGAGTTCTTCCTATTGGGCTTTGGTCTATATTTATTATTTTATCTATATTTTCAATACCTTTAATTTCTTTGTGTTTTCCAGGTCTTTGTCTTAATCTATTAACTTTACTTGCTACGCCTTTGTACAAAATAGAGTTGATTAATGAACTTTTTCCTGATCCTGATACACCGGTTATGCATACAAATTTTCCAAGAGGTATCTTTGCATTAATATTTTTTAAGTTATTTTCTGTGGCGCCTTTAATTTCTATAAAATTTCCATTACCTTCTCTTGTGCTATTAGGTATTTCTATTACTTTTTTACCACTTAAATATAATCCTGTCATTGAATTAGGATTTTCTAAGATTTCATCTAAAGTACCTTGAGCTACTATCTCTCCGCCATGAATTCCTGCCCCTGGACCAATATCTACCACGTAATCGGCTTCTCTCATAGTATCTTCATCGTGTTCAACTACAATTAACGTATTTCCAAGGTCAGTTAAATGCCTCAAAGTTCCTATTAACTTTTCATTGTCTCTTTGATGAAGTCCTATACTTGGCTCATCAAGTACATATAAAACTCCAACTAAAGCAGAACCTATTTGAGTTGCAAGCCTAATTCTTTGTGCTTCTCCTCCTGATAAAGTTCCTGCTTTTCTTGATAAAGTTAAATATTCAAGTCCAACATCTTTTAAGAAAGATGCTCTTTCATTTATTTCTTTTAAAATTTCATGTGCTATAAATTTATTTTTTTCACTTAATTTTAAGCTTTGAACAAAATCTAATAATTCTTTTACAGATAAATCTGTAACCTCCATTATGTTTTTTCCACCTATTAAAACAGATAGCACTTCTTTTTTAAGCCTATTACCTTTACATTTTGGACAAGGTGTTTCAGCCATATATTCTTCTATTTTATCTCTTGAATACTCTGAGTTAGTTTCTCTATATCTTCTTTCAAGATTTACTATTACACCTTCAAAAGGAGCTTTATATTCTCTTCTTCCTCCAAATTTTGAATCAAATATAAATTGAACCATTACATTATTTTCACCATAAAGTAATTCTTGAACAAAGTCCTCTGGCAAATCTTTAAATGGCGTCTCTAGAGATACATTAAAATGCTCTGCTAAACTTTGTACCATTTTACTATAATATGTATCATCACTTGTACTTACACTTCCCCAAGCTGCTATAGCTCCTTGTTTAATACTTAATTCCTTGTTTGGTATAACAAGATCTGGATCAACTTCTCTACTTTCTCCTAAACCTTTACATACATCACAAGCACCAAAAGGAGCATTGAATGAAAACATTCTTGGTGATAACTCTTCAATTCCTATTCCATGTTCTGGACAAGCAAATTTAGTAGAGAATAAAATTTCTTCTCCATCTACTATTTGAGCTATAACAAGTCCATCAGATAATTTCACAGCTGTTTCTATTGAATCAGCAAGCCTTCCTTCTATCCCATCTTTTACAACTATTCTATCTACAACAACCTCTATATTGTGTTTTTTATTTTTCTCTAAGTTAATCTCATCTGTTACTTCCTGATTTTCTCCATTAACTCTTATTCTTACAAATCCGTCCTTAGCAATACTCTCTATAAGTTTTTTGTGAGTTCCTTTTTGACCTCTTACTACAGGAGATAAAATTTGAATCTTGGTTCTTTCAGGTAATTCAATTACTTTATCTACTATTTCTTGTATAGTCATTTGAGATATTGGTTTGCCACATGTAGGGCAATGTACATCTCCAACTCTTGCAAATAAAAGCCTTAAGTAATCATAAATTTCTGTTACAGTACCCACTGTAGAACGAGGATTTTTTGATGTTGTTTTTTGATCTATAGATATTGCTGGTGATAACCCTTCTATATATTCCACATTTGGTTTTTCCATTTGACCTAAAAACTGTCTAGCATAAGCCGATAAACTTTCCACATATCTTCTTTGACCTTCTGCATAAATAGTATCAAAAGCTAAAGAGGATTTTCCAGAACCCGATAGCCCTGTGAAAACTATAAACTTATTTCTAGGAAGTTCTATACTAACATTTTTAAGGTTATGCTCTTTCGCACCTTTTATAATGATTTTATCTTCCATTAATTCTTTATCCTTTCTTCCAACTCTTTTATCTTATCTCTTAACTGGGCCGCCCTTTCAAATTGTAAATTTTGTGCAGCTTCCATCATTTCTTTTTGTAATGTTTCTATATTATTTTGAACTTCATATTCATCTTCACTTTCAGCAATTCCAAATACAACTTCTTCATCAGCTGGTTTAAGTGTTTCTATACTATTTCTAACTTCTTTAACAATAGTTTTAGGAGTTATTCCATTTTCTTCATTATATTGAGACTGTATTTCTCTTCTTCTCTTAGTTTCTTCAATAGTTGCTGACATAGAACGTGTAATCTTATCAGCATACATTATAACTCTACCTTCTGAGTTTCTAGCCGCACGCCCTACTGTCTGTATTAGTGAAGTTTCGGATCTTAAAAAACCTTCTTTATCTGCATCTAATATGGCAACTAGAGAAACTTCTGGTATATCCAAACCTTCTCTAAGTAAATTTATACCTACTAATACATCAAATTTACCCAATCTTAGATCTCTAATTATTTCAGTTCTTTCCAGTGTATCTATATCTGAATGTAAATATTTAACCTTTATTCCTATCTCTTTTAAATAGTTCGTTAAATCTTCACTCATTTTCTTAGTTAGAGTTGTAATTAATACTCTTTCTTTCTTTTCAACGACCTTGTTTATTTCTCCAACTAAATTATCTATTTGATTTTCAATTGGTCTTACTTCTATAATCGGATCAAGTAGGCCTGTAGGTCTTATTATTTGCTGTGCCACAGTTGTAGAGTGTTCTATTTCATAAGACCCTGGTGTTGCAGAAACAAATAGTACTTGATTTATATTTTCTTCAAATTCAGAGAAATTTAAAGGTCTGTTGTCATAAGCAGAAGGTAATCTAAATCCATTTTCTATTAATGATTGTTTCCTTGAGCGGTCTCCTGCATACATTCCTCTAACCTGAGGAATAGTAACATGAGATTCATCTACTATTAATAAAAAATCATCCGGGAAGAAACTCATTAATGTATAAGGCTTTTCACCTTCTTCTCTTCCTGTTATATGTCTTGAATAGTTTTCAATTCCCTGACATGTACCTATCTCATTAAGCATTTCTATATCATATTTAGTTCTTTGTTCAATTCTCTGAGCTTCTATCAATTTATCATTTTCTTTAAAATATTGAACTCTTTCTGATAGCTCTTTTTCAATAGCCTCCACTGCATGAGCAACTTTTTCTGGAGTGGTAACATAATGTGATGCTGGGAATACTGCTATATAATTTCTCGTTCCTAAAATTTTCCCTGTAACATAGTCAATTTCAACTATTCTATCTATCTCATCCCCAAAAAATTCTATTCTTATAGCTTTTTCATCATCGCTTGCTGGGAATAATTCTAAAATATCCCCCCTCACTCTAAAAGTTCCTCTAACAAAGTTAATATCATTTCTTTCATATTGTATATCTACTAATTTTCTTATAAGGGTATCTCTATCAATTTCCATTCCTGTTCTAATGGATAACATAAGTTTTTTATAATCATCAGGATCCCCAATACCATAAATACAAGAAACAGAAGATACCACTATTACATCATCTCTTTCTAATATGGATGCTGTGGCTGAGTGTCTTAGTTTATCTATTTCATCATTTATGCTTGCATCTTTTTCTATGTATGTATCACTAGATGCTACATAAGCTTCTGGTTGATAGTAATCATAATAACTTACAAAGTATTCAACTGCATTATTAGGGAAAAACTCTTTAAACTCACTATATAATTGAGCGGCTAAAGTTTTATTATGAGCCAGGATTAAGGTTGGTTTCTTTACCTCTCTAATTATATTTGCCATAGTAAAAGTTTTACCCGAACCTGTTACCCCTAGTAATGTTTGAAATTTTTCATCCTTATTAATTGAAGTAACAATCTCTTTTATTGCTTCTGGCTGATCTCCTGTTGGCTTAAAAGCTGATTGAATTTCAAAATCCATATCTCCTCACTCCTTTAGAACATCCGTTCCGTATAATTACAATAATAATTATACCATAATAATTCTATTATTGACCTTTTGTATAAACATTTATTATAAAATTTATTCATTAATATATATTACCCATTTAAAATAATTTAAATAATTTATAATTCCTTAATAAATAAAATAGAGCTTATATAAAAATAAGCTCTGATTCGTATAATATACTTTATTATATTTAAAACAAAAACCATGTATAAATTTATACATGGTTTTTATGAATAATTGGTGACCCATCGGAGATTCGAACTCCGGACACCTTGATTAAAAGTCAAGTGCTCTACCGACTGAGCTAATGAGTCATTATGGCGACCTGGAAGGGGTTCGAACCCTCGACCTCCAGCGTGACAGGCTGGCATTCTAACCAACTGAACTACCAGGCCGCATTTATATGTTTTAATGGTGGGACCAACAGGGCTCGAACCTGTGACCCCCTGCTTGTAAGGCAGGTGCTCTCCCAGCTGAGCTATGGTCCCGGGAATCAATTAAATTGGAGCGGGTGAAGGGGATCGAACCCTCACAGCCGGCTTGGAAGGCCGGAACTCTACCATTGAGCTACACCCGCATGGTGACTCATAGGGGAATCGAACCCCTGTTACCGCCGTGAAAGGGCGGTGTCTTGACCGCTTGACCAATGAGCCATCTATGGAGCTGGTAATAGGACTCGAACCTACAACCTGCTGATTACAAGTCAGCTGCTCTACCAATTGAGCCATACCAGCAACTTACGTGGCTACGTGCTACTCTCCCAGGGGGTCGCCCTCCAAGTACCATCGCCGCTCAAGAGCTTAACTTCTGTGTTCGGAATGGGAACAGGTGTATCCTCTTTGCTATAATAACCACATAAAATTCATTACACTCATATCGTCAACGATATTTCTTTGCTAACGCTTCAGAAAAATCCGTTGCTCAAAATGTTTTTAAGTATTAACTTTTGTTAGTACTTTCAAAACTGCTAACATTTAATGTTTTCATTAACTATTTTTAGCAACCGAAATCTTCCTTATAATTATATAATCAAAGATTTAGTTGGCGATATAAACCTTTAGGTTTATTTTGGTCAAGTCCTCGACCTATTAGTATCAGTAAGCTACATATGTTACCACACTTCCACCTCTGACCTATCAACCATGTAGTCTTCATGGGGTCTTAACCTTACGGTGGGAAATCTTATCTTGAAGTAGGCTTCGCGCTTAGATGCTTTCAGCGCTTATCCTTTCCGTACTTAGCTACCCAGCTATGCCCTTGGCAGAACAACTGGTACACCAGCGGTACGTCCATCCCGGTCCTCTCGTACTAAGGACAGGTCTCCTCAAATTTCCTACGCCTGCGACGGATAGGGACCGAACTGTCTCACGACGTTCTGAACCCAGCTCGCGTACCACTTTAATGGGCGAACAGCCCAACCCTTGGGACCTACTACAGCCCCAGGATGTGATGAGCCGACATCGAGGTGCCAAACCTCCCCGTCGATGTGGACTCTTGGGGGAGATCAGCCTGTTATCCCCAGGGTAGCTTTTATCCGTTGAGCGATGGCCCTTCCATGCGGTACCACCGGATCACTAAGTCCGACTTTCGTCCTTGCTCGACCTGTATGTCTTGCAATCAAGCTCTCTTCTGCCTTTACACTCTACGTACGATTTCCGACCGTACTGAGAGAACCTTTGAGCGCCTCCGTTACTCTTTAGGAGGCGACCGCCCCAGTCAAACTGTCCACCTGACAGTGTCCCACTACCTGATTCAAGGCAGCTGGTTAGAATCCCAGTACTACAAGGGTGGTATCCCAAGGATGGCTCCACACAGACTGACGTCCATGCTTCATAGCCTCCCACCTATCCTGTACATGTAGCACCGAGACTCAATGTCAAGCTACAGTAAAGCTCCATGGGGTCTTTCCGTCCTGTCGCAGGTAACCGGCATCTTCACCGGTATTACAATTTCACCCAGTCTGTTGTTGAGACAGTGCCCAAATCGTTACGCCTTTCGTGCGGGTCGGAACTTACCCGACAAGGAATTTCGCTACCTTAGGACCGTTATAGTTACGGCCGCCGTTTACTGGGGCTTAAGTTCACTGCTTCGGTTACCCTAACAGATCCCCTTAACCTTCCAGCACCGGGCAGGCGTCAGCTCCTATACATCGTCTTGCGACTTAGCAGAAACCTATGTTTTTGGTAAACAGTCGCTTGGGCCTATTCTCTGCGGCCATGTTTCCATGGCACCCCTTCTCCCTAAGTTACGGGGTCATTTTGCCGAGTTCCTTAACAACAGTTCTCTGGCTGGCCTTAGGATACTCTCCTCACCCACCTGTGTCGGTTTGCGGTACAGGCACCTTTAACCTCGATAGAGACTTTTCTCGACAGTGTGAAATCAGCTACTTCGCTACTAAATTTCGCTCCGCATCGTACTCCAGCATTATTCAGGCGGATTTGCCTACCTGAACTGCCTCAATACTTGCCCGCACATAACCAACAGTGCGGTTAGCTTATCCTACTGTGTCATCCCATTTCTCAAACGGTTATTGGTGGTACAGGAATATCAACCTGTTGTCCATCACCTACGCCTTTCGGCCTCGGCTTAGGTCCTGACTAACCCAGGGCGGACGAACCTTCCCCTGGAAACCTTGGGTTTACGGCCTGTGGGATTCTCACCCACATCTCGCTACTCATGCCAACATTCTCACTTCTATACAGTCCACATCTCCTTACGGTAATGCTTCAATCCATATAGAAAGCTCTCCTACCCATCATAAATGATGCCGTAGCTTCGGTAGTACGTTTTAGCCCCGGAAATTTTCGGCGCAGGATCACTCGACCAGTGAGCTATTACGCACTCTTTAAATGAGTGGCTGCTTCTAAGCCAACATCCTGGTTGTCTGTGCAATCCCACATCCTTTACCACTTAACGTACATTTAGGGACCTTAGCTGACGATCTGGGCTGTTGCCCTTTTGACTATGAATCTTATCACCCACAGTCTGACTCCCAAGCATAAGAATACGGTATTCGGAGTTTGATAGTCTTCGGTAAGTGCAATACCCCCTAGGACATTCAGTGCTCTACCCCCGTTTCTCTAAATCTTGAGGCTAGCCCTAAAGCTATTTCGGAGAGAACCAGCTATCTCCGGGCTCGATTGGAATTTCACCGCTATCCACAGGTCATCCCCGAGCTTTTCAACGCTCGTGGGTTCGGTCCTCCACGAAATTTTACTTTCGCTTCAACCTGCCCATGGATAGGTCGCCCGGTTTCGGGTCTACGTCAACTAACTATACGCCCAGTTAAGACTCGCTTTCGCTGCGGCTCCACACCTTAAGTGCTTAACCTTGCTAGGTAACGTAACTCGTTGGCCCGTTCTACAAAAAGTACGCAGTCACACAAATAATGTGCTCCTACAGCTTGTAAGTGTAGGGTTTCAGGTTCTCTTTCACTCCCCTCCCGGGGTTCTTTTCACCTTTCCCTCACGGTACTATACGCTATCGGTCACTAGGTAGTATTTAGGCTTGGAGGATGGTCCCTCCTGCTTCCCACAGGGTTTCACGTGTCCCGTGGTACTCTGGATCATATCTGAAGTCTTCTTGTTTTGACTACGTGGCTTTTACACTTTATAGCGGAGCTTTCCAACTCTCTTCGTCTACAATAGCCTCTTCGTTATGATATGTCCGCAACCCCAGTGAAGAAAACTTCACTGGTTTGGCCTGTTCCGCGTTCGCTCGCCGCTACTTACGGAATCGAATTTCTTTCTCTTCCTCCGGGTACTTAGATGTTTCAGTTCCCCGGGTTCCCCTCGCATAGCTATGTATTCACTATACGATACTTAGACATTACTCTAAGTGAGTTTCCTCATTCGGAAATCTTGGGATCACAGTTTACGTGCAACTCCCCCAAGCTTATCGCAGCTTATCGCGTCCTTCATCGGCTCCTAGTGCCAAGGCATTCGCCCTACACCCTTAATAACTTGACCAGTTATTAAAAATTAGCGCCAAAGTCTTTGTCTTCATATACATTCAGACAAATCCCTTTGCTTAAAGTTGATATTTTTAAAAGTTATCTTCTTTATATGATATATTTTTTAAGAAGTTTATCTTCTTCTTTATATAATGTCATATCACTAAATGTTATGCAGTTTTCAAAGTACTAAAGCACTTATTAAATAAGTACTAATGGTGGAGATGAGGAGGATCGAACTCCTGACCCCTTGCGTGCAAGGCAAGTGCTCTCCCAGCTGAGCTACACCCCCATATGCTTTTTCAACAAAATATATTATAATCACTTTGTCGAATGTTGTCAATATTATTTTTTAAGAGTTTTAAAGAACCCTCAAAATTAAACAGTAGGTTAATTCTCCCTAGAAAGGAGGTGATCCAGCCGCACCTTCCGATACGGCTACCTTGTTACGACTTCACCCCAGTTATTGATTTCACCTTCGACACTCGCTTCCCAAAAGGGTTAGCTAAGTGGCTTCGGGCGCCCCCAACTTCCGTGGTGTGACGGGCGGTGTGTACAAGACCCGGGAACGCATTCACCGCAGCATTCTGATCTGCGATTACTAGTAACTCCAGCTTCATGTAGGCGAGTTTCAGCCTACAATCCGAACTGAGAATGGCTTTAAGGGATTAGCTCGGCCTCACGACTTGGCTGCCCTCTGTACCACCCATTGTAGCACGTGTGTAGCCCTAAGCATAAGGGGCATGATGATTTGACGTCATCCCCACCTTCCTCCAGGTTATCCCTGGCAGTCCCTCTAGAGTGCCCAACTTAATGCTGGCAACTAAAGGCAAGGGTTGCGCTCGTTGCGGGACTTAACCCAACATCTCACGACACGAGCTGACGACAACCATGCACCACCTGTCACTTCTGTCCCCGAAGGGAAAAATGCGATTAGGCATCGGTCAAAAGGATGTCAAGCTTAGGTAAGGTTCTTCGCGTTGCTTCGAATTAAACCACATGCTCCGCTACTTGTGCGGGTCCCCGTCAATTCCTTTGAGTTTCACTCTTGCGAGCGTACTCCCCAGGCGGAGTACTTAATGCGTTAGCTGCGGCACCGAGGGGGGTAACCCCCGACACCTAGTACTCATCGTTTACGGCGTGGACTACCAGGGTATCTAATCCTGTTCGCTCCCCACGCTTTCGTGCCTCAGTGTCAGTTACAGTCCAGAAAGCCGCCTTCGCTACTGGTGTTCCTCCTAATATCTACGCATTTCACCGCTACACTAGGAATTCCACTTTCCTCTCCTGCACTCAAGTCTCCCAGTTTCAAGAGCTTACTACGGTTGAGCCGTAGCCTTTCACTCCTGACTTAAGAAACCACCTACGCACCCTTTACGCCCAGTAAATCCGGATAACGCTAGCCCCCTACGTATTACCGCGGCTGCTGGCACGTAGTTAGCCGGGGCTTCCTCCTCAAGTACCGTCATTATCTTCCTTGAGGACAGAGTTTTACGACCCGAAGGCCTTCATCACTCACGCGGCGTTGCTGCATCAGGCTTTCGCCCATTGTGCAATATTCCCCACTGCTGCCTCCCGTAGGAGTTTGGACCGTGTCTCAGTTCCAATGTGGCCGATCACCCTCTCAGGTCGGCTACTGATCGTCGCCTTGGTAAGCCGTTACCTTACCAACTAGCTAATCAGACGCGGGTCCATCTCATACCGCCGGAGCTTTGATAAGAAATACATGTGAATCTCTTATATTATCCTGTATTAGCATACCTTTCGGTATGTTATCCATGTGTATGAGGCAGGTTACCCACGCGTTACTCACCCGTCCGCCGCTCTTCACCGAAGTGAATCGCTCGACTTGCATGTGTTAGGCACGCCGCCAGCGTTCATCCTGAGCCAGGATCAAACTCTCATAAAAAAGTTGTCCATCGCTCAGACTAATCATTATCTGAATATCTGGCTTGGTTTGTTTGTTGTTTCAGTTTAATTCTTAAAGAATTAATTTATTGTTAACCTACTGTTTAATTTTCAAAGTTCTTTGCTTGTTTCAGCTTTTTCATTTTATCAAAGCTGTTTTGTCTTGTCAACAACTTTTTTCAGAAGTTTTTTGTTGATGTTTTGTCCCTGTCTTAAGGACAAGTAATACTATATCATCATAATAAAATACCGTCAATACCTTTTTAAAGTTTTTTTATAAAATCATTGACGTTTTATGACTTATTATTAAATCCTATTTATTATAACATTTGATTTATAATTGAAATCATAAGGTTTTTAAATCATTTTTACAGTAATCTCCTTTCTTTAATTTAACTATATTTTTTCTTCAATTTCCTATTTTTATTATGTAATAATAGCAAAAACTTATATTCAAAGTTTATTATTTTTTAATAAGAAAATAAAAATACTACTTTGTACATATAAATTTTACATTCATAATACAACAAAGTAGTACTTTAATATTTTATTTCATTATTCTCATTGCATTTAACACTGCAATTAAAGCAACCCCTACATCAGCAAATACTGCTTCCCACATACTTGCCATACCTAAAGCTCCAAATATCATAACTATAATTTTAATACCTAATGCAAATATAATATTTTGCCATACTATTTTATAAGTCTTTTTAGATATTTTTATTCCTTCAGCTATTTTACTTGGTTCATCTGTCATTATAACTATATCTGCTGCTTCTATAGCTGCATCTGATCCCAAACCACCCATAGCTATACCAACATCCACACGAGCAAGAACTGGAGCATCATTTATTCCATCTCCCACAAAGGCAATTTTTTCTTTCTCATTTCTTCCTTCATATATAACTTCTATTTTTTCTACCTTTTCATTTGGCAATAAATTTGAATATACTTTATCTACCTTTAATTGTTTTGCTACTGAATCAGCAACTTCTTTATTATCTCCAGTTAGCATAACCGTTTCTTTTATGCCTTGGCCTTTTATTTCCTTAATAGCTTTTTCACTATCTGATTTTATTTTATCAGAAATAACTATAGATCCTTTAAATTGATTATTTACTGCTATATAAACTACTGTTCCTATTTCTTCATTTTTATTTACGCTTATATTGTTAGCTGTCATTAACTTTTCATTTCCAGCTAATATCTCTTCATTTTCATATTTTACTTTTATTCCATGAGCCGCTATTTCTTCATACCTTTCTATTTTATTTAAATTAATTTCTTTATTATAGTAATTTAAAATAGACTTAGCAATTGGATGATTTGAATTAGCTTCTGCAATAGATGCATATTTAATTAATTCTTCTTCTGAGATTCCAACAGAATTAACTTTTACAACATCAAATACACCTTCTGTTAATGTTCCAGTTTTGTCAAATACTACTGTATCAACATATCTTAAAGCTTCAAGGTAGTTACTTCCTTTTATTAATATACCATTTCTAGAAGCAACACCTATTCCGCTGAAATAACTTAGTGGTATGGATAAAACTAGAGCACATGGGCATGATACAACTAAAAATACTAATCCTCTGTGTAACCAATCACTAAACATTGCTCCTGGAACAAATATTGGTGGAACTACTGCTATTAATGTAGCTAATATAACTACTATAGGTGTATAGTATTTTGAAAATACAGATATGAAGTTTTCTGTTTTAGACTTTTTACTACTTGCATTTTCCACTAAGTCTAGTATTTTCGACACAGTAGACTCAGAGAAACTTTTAGTTACTTTTACTGTTAATAAAGAGTTTTTATTAATAAATCCTGATAATAATTCATCTCCTGACTTAACAGTTCTTAAAACAGACTCTCCAGTTAATGCAGATGTATCTACCATAGAATTTCCATCTACTACTACACCATCTAGAGGTACTTTTTCACCCGGTTTAACTATTATAAAATCGTCAAGTTCTACTTCTTCTGGATCTACAACTTTAATAGAGTTACCTATTTTTAAGTTTGCCACATCTGGTTTTATTTGCATTAAATCAGAAATAGATTTTCTTGATTTTCCTACTGCAAGTTCTTGTAAATATTCTCCTACTTTGTAAAATAACATTACCCCAACAGCTTCTGATGAATCGCCTATTGCAATTGCACCAACTGTTGCTACTGTCATTAAAAAGTTTTCGTCAAATATTCTACCTTTTGTCATATTTCGTAAAGCTTTATATACAACGTCTCCACCTACTAATATATAAGATACTAAGAATATTAATATTGAATATTTACTTTCTACTCCCATCATTTCTTCATAAAATGCAAATATAAATACAAACGCCCCTAATAATATCTTTAAAAGTTCTAATTTATTATTATCTCTTATTACTCTACTTTCTTTTTTAGCTTTCTTATTTTCTTTCGTTCCTTCAATTTGTATATCAAGTCCTGGTTCTGTATCATTTATTATGTTTATTATATTTTTTATCGTAATATTTTCATTTGTATTATCTATTTCTACAGATAGTTTTTTATTTACAAAGTTCATATTAGAGCTTTTAACTCCATCTAGTAAAGATACTTTATTGCCTATTACTTCTGCACAGTGAGCACAATTAAGTCCTCCTAAAATAATATCTTTCTTTATATGTGACTTATTTTTATTCCCAACCACTTGAATATCAAGACCTGGTTCTATTGAATCAATCAAACCAATAACATCCTCTATTATTTTATCTTCATTTTTTCGAGAATTTAATTCTAGTGTTAATTTTTTATTTACAAAATTCAAGTTACTGCTTTGAATTCCTTCTAAATATTTTACTTTGTCACCTATCACTTCTGCACAATGGGCACATGTTAATCCATTTAACATTAACTCTTTTTTATTACCTATGCTTACTTTTTTATCAAGTACTTGAATATCAAGGCCTGGTTCTATTGAATCAATAAGAGAAATAACTTCACTTACTATTGTTTCTTCATCATAAGAAGAATCAATTTCTAAAGTTAGTTTTTTACTGATAAAATTCATATTGCTACTTTCAATTCCATTAATATTTTTTACAGCTTCTCCTATAGTTTCAGCACAGTGAGCACATGTTAATCCATTTAGCATTAGCTCTTTTTTTATCAATACTGCCGCCAACATTATTATACCCCCTATCTATTATAAGTTTCCTCTATATGGCATAAACCACAGTTAAATATTTGATTAATATGATTATCATCCAATGAATAATAAACAATCTTGCCTTCTTTTCTAAATTTAACTAATCTAGCTTGTTTTAAAACTCTTAACTGATGAGATATTGCCGATTGAGTCATGTTTAAAAGATCTGCTATGTCACATACGCACATTTCTTCTTCAAATAAAGCGTATAAAATTTTTATTCTCGTAGTATCGCCAAAGACCTTGAATAGCTCTGCTAAATCATAAAGTTTTTCATCTTCAGGCATTTTATCTTTTACCTTACATATTACCTCTTCATGTACACAGGTACTTTCGCATCTATTTATAATATCTTTCATTTGCATTCCTCCAACTAAATATTAATATATGAACAACTGTTCATATATTAATATTATGATATTTGTCCTATTTGTGCAACCTTTTTTTATATTTTTTTAGATTTGTAACTATTTCTAAAATACTCATATCTAGATTTTTTTTTAATATATATATTAGTAGTATTAGTAAATTTATTATATGAAAAATTGAAAGGAGAGTTCATATTAAAATGAATTATAATAATATGTATCCTAATAGAATGAGTGATAACATAGATCCAAACTATATATACCCTCAACCATATATAGATCCTTTAATGTACATGAATCCTTATGTTATGAATAACAACCAAAGCGGAAACTTTAATCAAAGTATAAACCCTGAATATTCAACATATTCTAATCAATATGTAGATAATCAACAATTTAATCCTTATGAGAATATGCCTAACAACAACATGAAAGAAGAATTTGAAAGCAACAATAATATGTATGACATGAATAATCAAATGAATAACATACCTATGATTCCTATGATGCCACCTAATATGATGTATCCTGGTATGCTTCCTCCTAATATGATATTTCCTGGGGCAATGCCACCTAATATGATGTATCCTGGTATGATGTTCCCTGGGGCAATGCCACCTAATATGATGTATCCTGGAGTGATGCAAAATATACCTACTGTTAATATGGATGAGTTCGATGAGGAAGAGATGTAATCAAATATAATATTAAAAGACCAATGTTACCCCTATAAATTAGGGGTTTTTTTATTTTTTTTAAAAAGGTGTTATAAAATTTTTAAATTTGTCTACACTATTAAATGTATTCCTCATAATATTCCCCCAATATTATAAATACAAAAAAGGGCATTCTAGTTATACTAGTATTGCCCTTCTTTTTTTATACCAATATGGATCTTTAATTTTAATATAAAAAATTTGCTTCACTCATGTCGCCAATGGCTTCCCCCATTGCTCAAGTCATAAAGTTGAAAATTATATGTTATACACAAAACATATAACATATAATTTCCTTACAATTAAAAAGCTTCTCTAAATTGACTCTAGAAAAGCATATTTTATATTATTTATTAAATTTATTATAAATTTCATATTTAGTGACAATTATTTAATGATGATAGTTTTTTATTAAAACGTACACCAAATATAACTTCAGTTATAATTTCTACTACTGTTATTAAATTAAATATTATTCCTTTGCTTTTTATAGATATATTTTTCATATTTATAACCCCTTTCATATTTATAAAATATTTTGTTTTATCAAGTTATGTCTTTATTCTACAATATTCTATAAAAAACACCTATGGATTTACCTTACAACTATATTACGTTTATGTAATTTTAATCTAAAAAATCCTCAAAATCATCTGATCCAGATTCGACAAAGTCATAAAGAACATTTTCTTCAAAGAAATAACTTTCATCAACTTTTAAATATTCTTTATATTTAGTCATTAGTAACTTATTAATGTATTTTCGATCTCTTTCAGAGTAAGTTCCTACAAAGAATTCATCACCTAACTGATAATATATTGATTTTATATCATTATTTATTACATAAATATCTTTTTTTACATGATTATTATTAAAATTAAATCTAGTAAAGAATACTCCTTCCTCCATTTCGCTTTTTAACATAAATGGATTGTCGTTATAAAATTCCATTAGAAATTCATCCTTATTTTTAACTTTGTAAACATCTATAAATTCAGATTTTGATATTTCATCAAAAACTTCAAAATCATATATAGGTTCTTTATCTGTAACTAATAAAGATTTAATTCTAAAATTATCTTTTTCTTTACATATATTAAAAGCTATCTTACAAGTATAATATCCATCTTCGTCCTCATATAAAGCTTCACTAATATATACTTCTTCATTTCTTTTAGTTACTTTATTCTTTAAAAGAGCTCCATTAATTTTTGTTATATGATTATTTGATATTTCTTCACTACCAGAAAAATATTTTAAACTTTCTCTATCTCTAGCTATAAATCTCATTGTCATATAATTTATAAATTCAACTTCATGGTCAACCTTTTTACTTATAATAGGATAAACTTCATTTAGAGTTAAATTACTTTCATAATTTGTTATTATATCTATGTACTCTTCTGTGTCTCCCGGTAATTCTTTACCATACTCTAAATTTTTACTACCAAAATGATTTATTAAGAATAAAGCTACTTCTTCTTTAACTAGTATCCTGCTCTCTCCTAAGCCACCCATTAATCGTTCTTCCTCGTTGCAAGCTTCTTTTGATGTAGGATTTTTTAAACTAACATAATCAGCAATTCCTAGTCCTTCTCCATCTAATAAAAAATACTGGTATATATTATTGTCATTATTCTCATATTTAATAGTAAGACCCATACTTCCCATAAGTCTAGATTTTGTTACTTTGGCATAATCAAATGTCATCAAATCACGTCCTTAATACTTTTATAATTACTAAATAGTTAAAATTCATATTTTATTTTCTATTTATAATTATAGTTTACAACAAAATTGAATTTTATAATATAATAAAGTAAATACTTAGATGAGGTGATTCAATGAAAAATATAGGAGCTTTTTTTGATATTGACGGAACTATCTACAGAGACTCCCTAATGGTAGAGCATTTCAAAAAGCTTATTAAATACGAAATAGTTGATCAAAAAGCTTGGGTTGCTCATGCTAGAGATACTTTTTTAGATTGGGATAAAAGACAAGCAAATTATGATGATTATCTACTAGAAATCTGTGACTTGTATGTTAAATCACTACAAAATGTAGATAAGTCTTGTATAGATTTTACTAGCGATCAAGTTATTGCATTAAAAGCTGAACGTGTTTATAAATATACTCGTTCAAGAATTAAATGGCATTTGGATAATAGACACAAAGTTATATTCATATCTGGTAGCCCAAATTTCTTAGTTGAAAAAATGGCTAAAAAATACGGTGCTTCAGATTATGTTGGTAGTGATTATATATTTGAAGATGGAAAATTTAATGGAACAGTAATTCCTATGTGGGATGCAAAAAGCAAAAATGTAGCTATAGATAGTTTTGTTGAAAAGTATGATATAGATTTAAGCCAATCTTATGCTTACGGAGATACTAATGGAGATATTAATATGCTTAAGCGCGTTGGTAATCCAATTGCTATAAATCCAACTAAAGAGTTATTAAATCATATGATAGAAGATAAGAGTTTAAATGACAAAGCCCAAGTAATCGTAGAAAGAAAAGATATTGTATATTCTTTGGGTTGCAATGTAAAAAGGTTTGATATAGGCTTATAGTATATTATTTGTACGGAGGATGATAGTTTGAAAATCAACAAAAAAACACTAAGCTTTAGCGATATATATAATGATTTAGATGAAATAAGCAAAAAACTATATCTAGATTCTCCTGATATCTGGATTGATTTTTCAGATAAAGTTAGCGAAAAAAAACTAGATGAAATGGTACTTTTTTATGCTGCTAAATTTAACTACTTATCTATCTTAAAGTATGCAATAGATAATAATGTTATAGACTTAAATATTCCATCTAAAAACAAAAGTTATTCATCTATTAAAGAACATCTTTTAGCTGTATCAAAAGATTATAAAAGTCATGATGTTTACAATTACTTAGATGGTGACTACAAATTAAGCGAGGAAAATATAGAAATTAACGAAAATAAATCATCAGATGTAAAAGAAGAAAAAAATCATAAGGATTACTTCCCTATTTTCCTTTGCCCTCACTGTAATACAAACATACTTAAATCAGGTTATAAAGTATATGAAGAAATAAGTTTTGCTTTTTCTCAAGATAAAAGCAAGTCCCAGGAATTAAACAGAGAAAGAGACAATAAAGTTTTCTGTAATAGTTGTAATAGTAATATTAACAATATTACTACAGAATTGTTAGAGGATATATGCTCTATTCATAATTGTAAAAAATGTGGAAAAGATTTAACTAAAATAGGAATTACAGAAAAAATAAAGATGAAATTTAATGAAGATGACGGTAAATTTATAGGAGATGAAAAAACTTATAATTGTCCTTCCTGTGATAAGGAATTAAATGAATCTCAAAAAAAATATTTCAATTTATAATATAAAAGGAGACTATAAAGTTATAAAAATGCTTAATAGTCTCCTTTATCTATCTTTTTACAAATCTTCTAAATTCATCATTATAAAAGTCTATAAATTGAGAATATACAAAATCGTAAACTATAAAAGCTATTTCAAATATTAATATGGTAAAAATATTAACCGGAATATATACAAATTGTTTTAAGATTATATATGCAAATATTATAAGTATATTTGCAACTAAAAATTTTAATATATATTCTTGAATAAAGCTTCTATCTTTTTCTATTATATATTTTACTAAACCATAAATACCAAATGTAAAAATATATAATATCCACTGTGCTTTGTTTGTCATAATCATAAAACTCAACAAAACAGATCCTATATAAAATATAATCCCTACTTTAGGTCCATATTCCATAATTACGATGGCTATTGGCAAAGATGCCAAACCCAAAAGAAATAAAGTATTTATAGGTATTATATTAACCAACAACAATAAAATAATATTTAAGGATAATAATATACCACTATAGGCAATTTTTCTACTCATGATTATTCATCATCTCCTAGAAACAAGTACATAAATCTCCTCCACAGCATTCACAGCATGAATCACATACAAATAAAGTACATAAGTTGCTACAACAGTCATCATCACAGCAACAACAACAGCAACCAGGTGAGTCATAACGTCTATTTCTATTGTAGTTATAAGAACGTCTGTCATAATCATTTCTATAATTATTATATCTATTATAAGAATAAACATATTCTTTATTATTAGGATCCATGAACTTAGCTCTTTTTAGAAAGTCTTCTCCTTCTTCATAGTATCCAATATTCATAGCAGATAATCCTGTTAGGTAATACCACTCACTACATTTTTCATTTATGCTCTGTAAAAAATTATATGCTTTTTTAAAATCTTTATTTTCAATCATTCTCCTTGCTTTCATAAAACAGTCATTTTCATAAACATTACTGTACATTATTCCCACATCCTTTTTCTAATATATTTTTATACCTTAAATATACACCAGAATAAACTATATTTTCTATAATTCCTCTGTTTAATTGTAAATTTAAGTTATCGATTGATGCTGCTAATAAGCCTAAAGATATACTAATTAATCTATCAACTTTCAGTTTTAATTCTTCTTTATTGTCTATATATTCTATAAAAGGATTATACCTCCCCTTTTTATAGTCAGCATCTAAATCTTCGTAAGCATCTAATATATAAATATATTTCCCTATATTAAAGCCTACCCTTCTTAAATCTTCTTCATACTCATCATTTTTATAAGAAAAGATTTCTCCCATGAGCTCTCCAAAAGTATTGGATACTTTATCTATGTTGCAATTTTCTTCTTTCTCCAATTGATTAAGTAAGTTCATTTGTTCTTTAATAATTGTTGATTTATTAGGGTACTTTTCATGAGACAATTTTAATTTTCCCTTATAAATATTATAAGCTAAAATATCCTTTATTCCTTTATCATCTAATAAATTATCTTCTAATTTATAATATGTTAATAATGTATTCATACTTGCCGCATATTCCGTTATTTCATTTATAATTTTTTTCTTCTTTTTAAAGGGACTAACTATGCAAACTTCTTCTACAATACTAGTTTTAGGTTTATAAATAGCTGTAAGAATCACAATTAAAAAAGTAATATCATAATTTAAACCTAGCCTAGATATTTCCCCATGATTCTCTTTTAAGTATTTACATAATCCACAGTAATATCCTTTATAATCTTCAAACTCTCTAAAAGTTAAATCCATTTTATTTATTCTAACATATCCAAACATATTTATTTCCTTCCTAAGTTATAGCTATCAATTAATTATATAATACTACAACATTTTTTATTATTATACAGTTATAAAGTTAAATTATAATTTTATTTATTGATAAATACATATTTTATCAACAAATAGGCAATTTTACATTTTTTACCTATTGCCTAAGTATTATATATTACCTAAAATAAAAGATGTCAGTATATAGAAAATTCATATATAAAAACGTTTCCTTATTGACAAAATTTATATAGCAATTATTAGAAGGGGGACTAAAATGATTACATTTTTAGCGTGTGTATCTATCCTTGTTATAGGTTACTTTACATATGGAACATATGTAAGTAAAACTGTAGGATACGATGATTCTATTCAAACTCCAGCTATAAGGCTTGAAGATGGTGTAGACTATATGCCAATGCCTTGGCATAAGGTTTTCTTAATTCAATTCCTTAACATAGCTGGTACTGGACCAATATTTGGAGCCATATCTGGAGCTTTATTCGGACCAGTTGCATTTCTATGGATAACTTTTGGTTGTATATTTGCCGGAGCTGTTCATGACTTATTATCAGGTGTTATATCTATGAAACATGATGGTACTTCTATACCAGAAATAGTTGGAATATACTTAGGTAAAAATATGAAAACTATAATGGTTGCATTCTCAATAGTGCTTCTTATTTTAGTTGGTACTGTCTTTATAACTTCACCTGCTGGTTTATTAACTTCTATGACTGGTATAAACAAAAATATATGGTTAGTGTTAATAATAATTTACTATATAGTTGCTACTGTGTTACCCGTTGATAAAGTTATAGGAAAATTATATCCAATATTCGGAGCTGCATTACTATTAATGGCTGCTGGTTTATTTGTCGCTATGATAGTAGGCCAATTCAATGGTTCTATGCAAATGGCTGAATTAAGCCTTACAAATATGCATCCAGGCGGATTGTCTATATTCCCATTCTTATTCACTACAATAGCTTGTGGTGCAATATCAGGGTTTCATGCTACTCAATCACCTATGATGGCTAGATGTATAAATAGAGAATCTGAAACTAGAAGAGTATTCTTTGGATCAATGATAGTTGAGGGTATTGTTGCTTTAATCTGGTGTGCTGTTACTATAGCATTCTTCGGAGATAGCGCTTCTATATCTGCTGCTGGACAACCTGCAGAAATAGTTAACGTAGTATCAAAAGCATTACTTGGACCTGCTGGTGCTATTCTTGCTGTTCTTGGTGTTGTTGCTTGCCCAATAACTTCAGGTGATACTGCTTTCAGAAGCGCTCGACTTACAATAGCTGATGCTTTAAAAATAAAGCAAGATGGATTAAAAAATAGATTTATGTTAGCTTTACCTTTATTTGCAGTTGGTGTTGCATTAACTCAAATAAACTTTGATATAATCTGGAGATACTTTGCTTGGTCTAATCAAACATTAGCAATGATATTCTTATGGACAGGTGCTGCTTACTTATTAGTTAATAAGAAAAATTATTGGATAGCTGTAATACCTGCAATATTCATGAGTTATGTATCTGTAGCTTATATATTACAAGCTCCAGAAGGATTTAAATTAAATGCTACATTCTCTAATGCAACTGGTGTTGTTGTTGCTATAGCATTTTTTATTGCCTTTATGGTGAGAGTTAAGAAAGAAAAAAGTGAAACTGAGAAATTCAAAAAAGTTAGTTAATTATCATTAATATAAAGAAAAAGGAAATGATATTTTGTATCATTTCCTTTTTCTTTATAAAATAAACCTTATAGCTTTATTATTATCTTCTATTGCTAAAACTTCCAGTTCTTTATAATTCCTAAATAACCATTTTATATCTGTCATTATTTGACTCACTTGCTTCTTATCCAATTTCCCAATACAATACTCCTCTCTTGTTTCTGCAAAATCCTTTGATACTAAAAAATTTTTAATAGTTGCATAGGCTATTGTATTCGGAATAGGATTACTCGTTTCTTTTGAACGTTTATTCCCTTTCATATACATTTTCATATAATCTCCTCCTGATTATTTCTTGATCTATTGTATATCTATATATATGAGCCCATACCTTCTTTAAATGCTTATTAAGTATATAATGATATAAGTTATAGATATGACTCTTAAAAATAAAACGAAATAATTTTACCATTTTATTGAAATTAATATTCAATATGACTACAATTAAAAATATCTGACCGACTAGTCGGTTCTATAATTAAGAAAGAGGTGAAATATTTGCTGCCAAAATTCAGCGTAAGAAAACCTTTGACTGTATTTGTTTCTGTAGTTATGGTACTAATGTTAGGATTTGTATCTTTTACAAAAATGACCCCGGATTTATTACCTAGCATAGATTTACCCTATGTAATTGCTATGACTACATATCCTGGCTCTAGCCCAGAAAAAATCGAAACAACAGTAACAAAGCCAATTGAGCAAGCTGTTTCAACTACAAGCGGAATTAAGAACGTAACTTCCGTTTCAAACGAAAACTACAGTGTAGTAATTCTAGAGTTTAATCAGGATACAAATATGGACACTGCAATGTTAGATCTAAACGGTAAAATAGATTTAATTAAAGATTCTTTAGAAGATGGTGTCGGATCAACTACTTTAATGCAACTTAACCCAGACATGATGCCTGTTATGACATTAAGTGTGGATGTTGACAATATGGATGTTGAAGAAGTCTCTACATATGTTAACAATGAAATAATTCCTAAGTTTGAGCGTATAAATGGAGTTGCATCTGTAACAGGTGTTGGTTTAGTAGAAAAACAATTAAAAGTATCTTTAAACAAAGATAAAATCGACCAATTAAATAAAGAACTAAAATCAAGCGTTACTTCTGAATTAGATAAGCAGCAAAGTCAACTTAATAACACCAACTCAGAAATACAAAAGGGAAAAGCTACCCTAGAAAAACAAAGCAATGCTCAATTGAAAAAGCTGCTTGAAGCTAGTAGTCAACTTCAATCTGGTATAAATCAATTAGAAAGTATGGCTGGTATTTTAAATTCAACCGGTTCTAGCAAGGAAGATCTAGAAAAATATATTGCTAGTGCGACTACCACGCTAAATAATACCAAATCAAAACTAAAAGATTTAAAAGAACAACTTAATGATTTACCAGAAGATTCTGCTGTTGATAAGGAACAATTACAACAAGATATATCAAATTTAGAATCTATTATAACATCTTTAGAAAAAGCCATATCAAATGCAGGCCAAGGTGTAGGTGCAGTAGACTCACTAGAAACATTAAAAAAACAACAAAAAGAATTGGAAAGTGCTAAACTTACTCTTTCTCAAGAATTAACAAAAGCTACTGTACAACTTTCCGTAAATGAATCACAAATAAAATCTGCTGAAACTCAGTTGAATGAAGCTAGAAAACAAGCTTTAGAATCAGCAGATATAACAGATAAAATTACTCCAGAAACAATAAATCAAATTCTAACAGCAGAGAACTTTTCCATGCCTGCTGGATATATATCAGATGACGAAACTGAATACTCTGTAAAAGTGGGAGATAAGTTCACTTCTATAAATGAAGTTAAAAATTTAATATTATTTTCTATGGATGGAATTGGTGATGTTCATCTTAAAGATATCGCCAATGTAAAAATGTCAGACAACTCATCAGATAGTTATACAAACATAAATGGAAATGCTGGTGTTATGCTATCTTTCCAAAAAACTAGTACTGCCTCAACTACTAAAGTGTGTAAAGAAATAAATAAAGTAATTAAGGATTTAAATAATAGTAATGATAAATTACATATTCTTTCTTTAATGGACCAAGGTGTTTATATAGATTTTATTATATCTAGCGTACTTGATAACCTAATTTACGGTGGTATACTAGCAATTATTGTTTTACTAATATTCTTAAAAAGTATAAAACCAACTATCGTAATTGCATTTAGTATTCCTATAAGTTTATTATTTGCTATTGTTTTGATGTACTTTAGTGGCGTTACATTAAATATTATTTCTTTATCAGGTTTAGCCCTTGGAGTTGGTATGCTAGTTGATAATAGTATAGTTGTTATTGAAAATATTTATAGACTAAGAAATAAAGGAATGGGTAAATTTAAAGCTGCCGTGTATGGCGCTAGACAGGTATCTGGAGCAATATTTGCTTCCACACTTACTACTATTTGCGTATTCTTACCTATTGTTTTTACAGAAGGTATAACTAGACAATTATTTACAGATATGGGTCTTACAATAGCATACTCCTTAATTGCAAGTTTAATTGTTGCCTTAACTTTAGTACCGTGTATGGCATCAAATTTATTATCCAATATAGATGAAAAGTCTCATCCTTTATTTGATAAAATAGTTGATGGCTATGAAAAATTATTAAGACTATGCTTAAGATTTAAACCTGTTGTTTTATGTTTTTCTGTAGCATTATTAATAGTTGTTGCTTTTGCAACAGCCAAAATAGGAACATCATTTATGCCAAAAATGGATTCACCACAAATGATGGCAACTATTAATTTAGATAGCGTTCTTCCAAAAGATGAAGCTCGACATATTACTGATCAAGTAGTGCAACAAGTTTTAACAATTAAGGATGTAAAAGGCATTGGAGCCATGAATTCATCTGGTACCATGTCATTTGGTACTTCTTCAAATAACCCTAATAATATGTCTGCTTACGTTATTTTAAAAGATGATAAAAAGAAAACAAATGATGAGATTTCAGAAGAAATAAAAGAAAAAACAAAATCTCTTAACTGTGAAGTCACAGTCTCGTCTTCATCTATGGATACCTCTTCTTTAGGAGAATCTGGGTTACAAATAATTGTTAAAGGTGACGATTTAGATGAGCTTAAGAAAATTTCTGATGATTTGGTAGGTATGCTATCCAAGATAGAAGGTACTACTGACATAAATGGTGGTATGGGTGTAACTACTAAGGAAGAGAAAATTGTAATCAACAAAAATAAAGCTATGAAGTATGGATTAACAGTGGCTCAAGTATTCCAGCAAGTTTCCGCAAAATTATCAACAGAAACTACTTCAACTACTTTAACAATAAATTCTGAAGACTATCCAGTAATTATTGTTAATAATAATACTTCAAATTTGGATAAATTAAAAAATGTTGAAATCACAGGAACAAAAGGAACTGAATCTGTTTCAGTAAAGCTAAAAGATATTTCATCTATAGAAATGACTGATACTCCTACATCTATAAATCACGATAATCAAACTAGGTATATATCCGTAACAGCTGGTATTGATTCTAAACACAATATTGGTTTAGTAAGTAAGGAAGTTCAATCAAAATTAGATGATTATAAATCGCCTACTGGCTATGAAATAAAAATGGGTGGTGAAACTGAATCTATTAATCAAGCGATTAGTGATTTAATTAAAATGATTGCTCTTGCCATAGCATTTATTTACTTAATAATGGTCGCACAATTCCAATCATTATTGTCGCCATTTATAGTAATGTTTACTATACCTCTTGCATTTACTGGTGGTTTACTAGCATTAATTATAACTGGCCAAGAATTAAGCGTTATATCCATGCTAGGATTTTTAGTTCTTGCTGGTGTAGTTGTTAATAACGGTATAGTTTTTGTGGATTATGTGAATCAATTGCGTATAAGTGGATTAAATAAAAAAGAAGCTCTTATAGAGGCTGGACGTACTCGTATGAGGCCTATACTCATGACTGCTTTAACAACAATACTTGCCATGTCTACAATGGCCCTTGGTGTTGGCATGGGCGCTGAAATGTCTCAAGCTTTAGCGATAGTAACTATCGGCGGTTTAGCCTATGCTACCCTATTAACATTATTTGTTGTTCCTACTTTATACGATATATTCCATCGTCGCAAAGAATTAAGACAGATAATTATCGATGAGGAGGACTAAATATGAGCAGAAAATATGCAGAAAAAGAATTGCTAATATTTGATGGTTTTAAAAAAATAATCACTGATAACAGTAATATTGAAAATATTAAGGTGTCTGATATTGCAAAAGCTGCTGGAATTGGAAAAGGTACAATTTATGAATATTTTAAAAGTAAGGATGAAATTATAGCAAGATCAATAATTTATAATTTTAAAATAGATATTATAAATACTATAGAAGCTATAAAAGAAGTCTCTACTTTTAAAGAGCAGTGTAACCATTTATTTCATTACAGCATTAGCAGCGGAAAATTCATCTTTCCCTCTTTAAGAATATTATATAATCAAGTTATTCCAAAAGAGTTAAATAGTATACTGCAAGAAGATTTTGAGGAAATTTTAGAGTTGAAAACTCAACTTTATAATTTATTGGATTATGTAATTAATACTGGAATAGATGAAAATATTATTAATAAGGATTTAAGCAGAGATTATCAAAGATATGTACTTATAAGTTCTTCCATGGGTATTATAAATAAAATCAATGCTAATCACTTTCAACAAATTAATTTAAGTGATGATGATTCTATTAATACGCAAAAGAATTTTGCTTATACTATGATATTAAAATCATTAGCTTAATAAAAAATTTGATTCGCTCATGTCGCCAACGAGATGCCTTCGATATCTCTTCAGGCAACTTCGTTGCTAAAAAACTCCCTCTTAAAACACTAAGAGGGAGTTTTTTACATTTTATATTAATAATGATTTATAAAGCTATCACTTTACTCATTAAAGAATTACTTCTTTTTATAAATAAATCTAGTTCTTCTGCATTTAATTCTTTATTAGCAAGTAGAGCTAAATCTACTATTTGATTACAAATCACATCTATTTCTTCTTTTTTATCTTCATTGTCTTTTAGTGACACTAATTTTTTTACTAATGGGTTACTCTTATTTATAACTAAAGTTTTTTCTTCTTTTAAATCCATACCAAAGTTCATTCCAGCAAATCTAGATTGCATTTCCATCATTCTTCTAGATTCTTCTGATACTAAAATCATAGCTGGTGTTTCTTCATTTTTAAGGCTTTCCACTGAATATTTTTCTACTCTTTCATTTATAACAGACTTGAATAATGAAGTTATTTTTTCATCTTCTTCTTTATTTTCTTCACTATCTTTGTCTTTTAGTACGTCTGATAAATCTGAGTCTATTCTATTAAACTTAGTTCCCATTTCTTTGTATTCTATAAACGAAATAAAGTTGTTGTCTATTGTGCTATCTAGTACAACTGCATTTAATCCATAATCTTTAAATAGTTTAACATATTGAGATTGTTGATCCAGATTATTTACATAGAAAACTTTGTTTTCATGTTTTTCTTTTGCTGCCTCTAAGTAATCTGTTAATGTAATATATTTTCCATCTATATCTTTATATAAGATATAATCTTTTACCTTGTCATAGAAACCTTCATCTTTTAAGCAACCAAACTTGATGAATATTTGTATATCATCCCAGAATTTTTCATATTCTTCCCTATTATTTTTGCATAAAGATTTAAGCTTATCTGCAACCTTTTTAACTATATGTTTAGATATTTTGCTTACATCTCTGTCATTTTGTAAGAAACTTCTAGACACATTTAGTGGTAAGTCTGGACAGTCTATTACACCTTTTAGTAATAATAAGAATTCTGGTATAACTTCTTTTATATTATCTGCTACGAATACTTGATTGTTATAAAGTTTTACCTTACCTTCTACTAGTTCAAACTCATTATTTAATTTAGGGAAGTAAAGAATTCCTTTTAAGTTAAACGGATAATCCACATTTAAATGAATCCAGAATAATGGTTCATCAAATACATTAAATACTTTTCTGTAGAATTCTTTATATTCTTCATCTGTACAATCTTTAGGTGATTTTAACCATAATGGATTAGTATCATTTAATGGTGTTGGTTCAACTTTTTCTTCATCTTCTTTAACTTCTGCATCTTCATCTTCCACATATATTTCAACAGGTAAGAAAGAGCAGTATTTGTTTATTATACTTCTTACTTCATATTCATTTAAAAATTCTTCACTATCTTCAGCTAAGAATAATGTTATTGTAGTTCCTCTTGTAGCTCTTGTTCCTGATGGACTTATTTCAAATTCAGTTCCACCTTCTGATATCCATCTTACAGGGTCTGCTCCCTCTTGGAAAGATAATGTATCTATTTCAACCTTTTTAGATACCATAAATGCTGAATAAAATCCTAATCCGAAGTGACCTATAATATCAGTTTCTTCCATTCTATCTTTATACTTATTGAAGAAGTCTTCTGCACCAGAAAAAGCAACTTGATTTATGTATTTGTCTACTTCTTCTGCCGTCATTCCTATACCATTGTCGCTGAATTTTATAGTTTTATTATTCTTACTTACTGATACTGTAATTTTGTATTCTTCATCTTGAGAATTTTTAACTTCACCAAGGGAAACAAGTCGTTTATATTTGCTTACAGCATCGCAACCATTACTTATTAATTCTCTTATAAAAATGTCTTTATCTGAGTATAACCATTTCTTAATTATTGGAAAAATATTTTCTGTATCAATTGAAATACTACCTTTTGTTATTTCCATGTTTATCCTCCTTAAACTTATACCTTTATAAATTTTAATTATTTTCAAATCACAAAATGCAAGGTAGGGGAATAAATAACCTTGCATTTTAAGGGCTTTAATTTAATTTTAGCATACTTACTATTTATTCCCATTTTAATTATAAAATCTTTTTATTAGCACTGTCAAGTATTGAGTGCTAATAAAAATTAAAATTTTTTATTTCTAATCAATAGTAATATATTTTATCTCTTCTTCTTTTTTTCCTACCTCTTTAGGGAATGTAAGTTTCAATATTCCATTGTTAAAACTTGCTTTTATATCTTCTTCTTTTAAATTTTCTCCTACATAAAAACTTCTTGAACATTTTCCACAATATCTTTCTCTTCTTATATAGTTTCCTTTTTCATCTTTATCTTCTTTTGAGGTATTCTTTTGTGCTGTTATTGTCAAATATCCATCTTTAAGTTGAGCTTTTATATCAGATTTATCATATCCTGGTAAATCCATGTCAAGTATATAGTTATTATCTTTTTCTTGTATATCTGTTTTCATAAGTTTTGTAGTGCTACTATTTGTAAAGAATGGATCTTTGAACATGTCATCAAACATATTATCAAATAAACTAAATCCTAAATTGTTATTCATTGGTACTAATTTCATAATCAATTCCTCCTTACATTTATCTCATTACTTTGCTTAAGTAAAAAGATAAGTTTAAATTTTAATATTATTTTTTATTTACTATGATTTGTTCTTTGTTTGTTTTCTTACTTATTATTATAATCATTTTGTTAGCACTGTCAAGTATCGAGTGCTAATTTTTTTAATTTTTTTACAATGGTTATTATATTAATTGTCATATAAAAAATGTGCTCAAAAATAAGCCTATATATAAATAGACTTTTATTAATAACTCATAATTTATTTTTATAAAAAAGAGCAATAACTTGTCTGCTACTGCTCTATTTTTTATCATCTTATAACTTGTTAGTTATATAGTTTGTCTTTTTCCAAAATATCTTATTAAAGACATTACAATTGGCATAAATACAACTAATAGACTTATTAATAAAGTTGAATATAATACGGGTGTTCCCAGAATATTATAAGTACTAGGATTTACAAACATACCTTCTATTTTAATAGCTTCTGCTAAGTTTATTTCCCTAAATACCCTTCCTACTGAATCCATTGGGATGAAATTTCCAAAAAATGCTGGAATATAGTACAAACCTAAACTTAATAATAGAGCTATCATATTATTTTTTACTAATAATGACATTAACATAGTTACTAAAGAATATAATATTGCGCCTATAAAACTGATTCCTAATCCTGTTATATAAAAATCAATAACTCTCATGTCGAAAGGTGTATTTGCATAGTATTTGAATAACTCTAAAGGTGCATTCCACCCTCTAAAATCATATATTAAGGCTCCAATCATATGTACAACATTGATTATAATAAATATTGTTGCTGTGAATATTAAACCGGTTATCATCTTAGATAAAACCATCTTATTCTTTCCATATTTACAACTTAACATTATTTGTGCACTATTGCTTTGATATTCATCACTAAATATTGCTGCTAATCCTACTGCTATTAGCGTTGTTATCAATGTTGCTATTGATCTAAAATCTGCAGTTTTTAACCACCCATGAGAAAAATAAAATTTTGATTCTTCTACATTCTTCACTTTTTTATATATAAAATTAAGATTTTTATATTCATATGTATCTGTTTTATTTTCATTTTTTAATTTATTCATTTCATCTTTCATTTCATCTACTGTATAGAGTTTGTTATTTATTATATATGCGGAATATGGCGGTCTCATTGTATCGTATAGATAATTCATATAAACAATTTCTTTTTTAGTAAGTTTTTCTCCCCTACTTTTCTTTTCTTTTAAATCATTTATCGTCTTTTCTGCCTTAATCGCACTTTCTTCTGTAATAGCCTTTCCTTCGTACTCTTTCATAACACTATATACATCCTCTATATGATCTACCCCTTGATATTTAACATATACACTTTCAGCAACTACATTAAAAATTCCCAATAAAATAGTTAATAACAAAACTATGCGTACTGACTTTTTAGAAAATATTTTATATAACTCAAATTTTATCAAATCTAGCATTTCAAAATCCCCCCCTATATACTGACACTTTCATTAAAATAATATAAAAATACATCTTCTAAATTTGGCTCTTCTTCTATGTATTTAAATTTATTTATATTAGGCTTCTTATCTCCAACTACTCTTACGTTAATCCCACTGTTATTTCTTATCATACTAGATATTTTAAACTCATTTTCAACTTCTTCTAAATCACATTCATTAACACTTAGTGTGTAAACCTTACCTCTAATAGTATATAAAATATCCTCTAATGAAGATTTTTCAACTAGTTTCCCATCTTTCATAACAAGCACTTCGTTTGCTATAAACTCTATATCAGAAACTATATGTGTTGATAGTATTACTATTTTTCCTTTAGATAATTGAGCTATTAAGTTTTTAAATCTTATCCTTTCATTTGGATCAAGACCTGCTGTAGGTTCATCTAATATAAGTATTTTAGGGTCATTTAAGAGAGCTTGTGCAATTCCTAATCTTTGCTTCATACCTCCTGAAAACTTTCCTATTCTTCTTTTTCTATCTTGTTCTAAATTAACAAATTTTAAAAGTTCATCGACTTTACTTTTTTCAATATTTTTATCTACACCTTTTAATGCCGATACATAATATAAAAATTTTTCTGCTGTAAAATTTTTATAAAACCCTATATTTTGAGGAACATACCCTATTAAATCTCTATACTCAGCTCCTAGCTTACTTTTACTTTTTCCATTAACTAAAATATCTCCACTACTCGCACTAGAAACGTCTGCAAGTATTCTCATAAGAGTTGTTTTTCCTGAACCATTTGGTCCAAGTAAACCATATATTCCACTATTTAAAGTTACGCTAAATTTATCAACAGCTATTTTATCTTTAAATTCTTTGCTTATATTCTTTATAATAAGTTCCATAAAATCCCCCTAAAAATCAAATGTTCTAGTATCTATACTATTAATACTTTTCTTATAAAATAATTTCATTGATACTAATGTAAATATTACAGATATACACAAAATCATAAATGTATTAATATGAGTTATATCTGCTATTGTTTCATACACGCTAATACTCATTGCACCTAAAATCCATATTGATATACATAAGGCAATACTGTTTATACTTCTGTAGAAAGAAGTAATAATTAAAGATATTGATCCTATAAAAAATATAGGAATTAGCCATATGCTAATCATTTTTATTAAATTTATTTGTGAGTAAGCATTGTTTAAAATAAGACTCATTGTGATGCTTATTAATACAGAAACTACATTTATAATTATTAACCTTGAGAAGACAATTTCTCTTAAAGAGTATTTATAACTAAGCTCCAACTCCCACACATTTTCTTCTCTTCCTTTTATTATTTCAAATATTCCAATCAAGATTGGTATAGGTGCAATTATAGTTGCACTCAAATATACACTTAAATTTAATCTTGTTGTAGTTATAGTTCCTACAAGGATTAGTAATAAGGAAGCAATAAAATACACTTTACTGATTAAGCTAAACTGAAATTTGACTAAGCTTATATTTTCTTTTATTCTATCTAAAAGATGCTCCTGTACTTTAACATGCTGCACTTCTTCTGTTGGCATATATGATTTTAATGTATCAATTGTTGAATCTATTTTTTCTTCATCAACCTTATTTACTGCATAACTATCTAGAAAATTCTCTATATCTATTAAATCTGCTTCCAATAATTCTTCAAATTGTTCATCTTCTATGTTTTCACATCTTATGCTGTGAATGTTTAGATTTTTCTTCACATATATCACCTCCAAGTAATTTTTTAAGGTTCTTGATTCCATTGTAAAGCCTTGATTTTATTGTGTTTTCATTGTCTCCAGTTATAGTGCTTATCTCTTTTATTTTTAAATCATTATAGTACTTTAATAAAATAGCTTCTCTCTGAAGTTTTGGTAAATTTTCAACAGCCTCTTTTATTTTTATTGCTTCTTCTTTTTTAGAAATCATATCAATTACATTGGATTTATCTTCTATTTGATAATTTTCTATATCACAATTTTCACTTCTTTGTTTATATGTTTTGCTTTTAAAATAGTCTTTTGTTGTGTTCACTGCTATTTTTAATAACCAGTTTTTAAATTTACCACTATCTAAATTATATTTATCTATGTTTTTCATCATTTTTATAAATACTTCCTGAGTTATATCATAGGATATATTGTAATCATTTGTGGTTCTGTATATATAACTATGAACCAGATCATAATGTCTCTTAACCAGTATTTCCATCGCACTTTCATTGCCTTTTAATATTTCTTTTATTAATTTTTCATCTTTTTGAGCCAAATCATCATCCTCCTTTCACTTATATAACGAGTCGTATTTATAAAAAGTTTTGTTTTTTTAATATATTTAAATTTCTATTCATTATTTTACTATATAAAAAATAAAAAAGATGTACTCTTAAATGATCAAAAATCATTTTAAAGTACACCTTTTTTATTACTAAAGCAATTTTTTAATTAGCATCACTTTAGAATTTATTATTCCATTAATTCATCATTTTCCATTATTATTGGTTTTGCAGCTCTATTATCAGCTGTATTAACATCTAATCGATCCATCAAGTATGATTTTAATTCAGATTTATCTTTAAATTTTGAAACCTGTATTGGTAGGGATGAACCATATTTTTCAACAAATAATAATTCATTTTTTGTCTTAATCGAAATACCTACATGCCCTATAAATACCTGCTTATCTTCTGGATAGTGTAAAAATCCACTTACTATAGATACTGTTGGATTATCTACAAATGATATTTTTCTATTTTTCCATTCTTTTTTTATGGATTCTACAAGTTTATTTGCATCTTTTGAGTTCTCTACAGGTATAGATGCATAAAGATTAATAAATTTATCAACATCTTCTTTACTAAAATTACTTATAGGATTATTTTCTATTGCATCCAAATCAAACATCAAGTTACTATTTTCATCTTTAGATTTTCCTTCGGATTTAATATAGTCCTTAAATATTGTAAATGCCGTTAATCTACAATTAAAATCTGAATAATTTAATTTATTATAATTCCACTTTTCCCCTAAATAAGCATCATCATAGGGCACCTTTAAACTTCCTATTGATGCGTATCCTTGTTTTGATGTATCTAATTTTTTTATATTTGATATTTTGTTATAGTTTTGAACCAATTTGATGAAATAATCAGCTTGTTTTTTATCTATTTTATTTTCTATCAATATATCTCTTACTTCATTTTGAGTTTTCTTATCTATCAAATTAGAATATATAAGATTCGGTTCTTTTTTATTATTATCATTGTTGCTATTATTACTAATGTTCTTACTTGAACACCCTGTCATAATTAATACTGCTGATATACCTATTGCTATTATTTGTTTTATCACCTTTAAAATCCTCTACTTTCTTATTTCTTTAATGTTTAACTTATGATTATGATAGCTTATAGATATACTATTTTTGTAATTAATATGTTTAAAAGTTGTAAAATAGTTGACTTCAAATTCAAATTTTTTTGATTTTTTATCCTATTATGTTTTCCATTGCGTATTCAATAATTCTTTCAACGTAATCCATTAACAATAGTTATACCTTCTACTGCAAAGTATAAACCATTTTGATTGTATTCTATATCGTAAGTTACCTCACCATTTAAATCAACATATTTACTTTCTATTTGACAATTTTCAAGTAGTTTCTTAAATACGTCTTAACTGTCAACGAATTTATCTTCTCCATAAGATACTACTACGTTGTACATACCTACAACTTCTGTTCTTTAGAAAACTCTTGTTAAATCATAATAACAGTTTGTATCGTGGAATGCTGGTGTAAGTAATATTTTCTTTACAATAGTCGTCAATGGCTACACCCTCTGTTTTTTCGAGGAGTTATCTACTATAGACTAAATACTATTTGCACTTATTCTACAATAGTTAGCTCCTTTTTAATAACATGTTGATTATAATCTAACTACATTAGTTATAATTTTTAATTGTTTCTCTATATCTTCAGGTAGTAACATTTTTATTATCCCATATACCTTTTATATAGTTCTACCATCACTAATATTTATAATGTTATCAGCACTATTAGCAATTTCATTATTATGAGTTATCATAACTAATGTCTGTTTATATTCATCTACACAAAATTTTAGTAATTCCATGACTTCATCTGTAGTTTTACTGTCTAGATTTCCAGTAGGTTCATCTGCAAATATTATTGAAGGTTTATTTGCCAGTGCTCTAGCAATTGCTACCCTCTGTTGCTGTCCACCTGATAGTTCATTAGGAAATTTATTCATTTGAGATGCTATCCCTAATTTAACTATTAAATCCTCTATATACTCTTCATCTATCTTTCCTCCACCTATTGAAACAGGAAGAGCTATATTATCATAAACATTTATAACAGGTATTAAATTAAAACTTTGAAATATAAAACCAAACTCTTCTCTTCTTATTTTTGATAGTTTATCATCCTTTAGAGTATATAAATCTAAGTCATCTATAAGCACTTTTCCAGAGGTAGGTTTATCAAGTCCAGCCATACAGTGAAGTAATGTACTTTTACCTGATCCACTTTGTCCAACTATAGCTGTAAATTTACCAGGTTGTACTTCTAAATCTATACCATTTAATGCATATACTTTATTATCATTTTTTCCATATATCTTTTTTATATTTTTTATAATTAATTTTTTCATAATTCAATTCTCCCTTACATTTATCTTATACTTTCTAAACTTAGTCATTTTCTGAAATTCCCTCTGTTATTGATGTTCCTTCTATCTTATCTTTAGATAAATATACTGCAACAAATCCAATAACTATGAAGATTGCAAATAGTATAAGTATCTGATTCCAAGGAATGTTAAACTCCATAGTTCTTTCAAAACCTCCTACTAAAAGGCTTTTATTAGCGTTAGAAATTCCTATATACTGATATAGTGTTGCAATTACAGCTCCTATTGTAGATGCAACCAATCCATAGAATTCACTTTCAATTATTAGAGTCTTTTTAATATCCTTAATACTCATACCGATAGCTCTTAGAGTTGATATTTCTTTTTGTCTTGCAATAATATTACTTCTCATAATAAAAATACTGTTCACAGAAAGTATAAGTAAAATTAAGCACTGATATATTATCAAAAGCCTATCCTCTGAACTTTGTTGTGCCCCATAAAATTTCATATCTTCACCCTTACCACCTATTGATGAAAATGAATAATCCTTTATTAACTTCTCTAATTCCTTTTCCACTGGGTACAATTTACCTTTTTCAGTAGTTACATAAAGTTTATTATGCTCCCTTTGGTTTGTTAATTCTTTATAGTCATCTTCTCTAAATATAACTTGTGCCCCAACTACACCAACATTTCCATCCTGAGATGCTGCATAATTTTCATTCATAATTCCGCTAACTTCAACCTTAATTGTTTCATACTTTTCAATATTATCTTTGTATACTGGCAATTTTATATCAATAACGTCTCCCACTTTTACATCATTCATGACCTTAGCTGCATAGGAATGAGTAACTAATGAATAAGTGTTGTTTACTAATATAACTTTTTTATATTTACCTTCTTTAGTATTTATCAAGTTTTCTCCCTCTTCAATAAATGCCTCTCTACTCTTTAACATGTCATCACTATAGCCTCTTATAAGAAGTGAATATTCCTTATTATCCTCTGATGTTCCTCTTCTATTTAACTCATCCTCATATGCTTTTGAAATTTGATCTTTAGAAAGCAAAATATGTCCGTCCAAGTTAAAAAAGTTTGGTTCTATACTTTTTACTCCTTCCATATTTTCAACTTTTTTTATCATATTTTTATCAATTTTATAAAATAAACTCTCCGTACCACCCAAATTACCACCTATTGTTTTGTCTACACTGCCATAAGACATTCCAAAAATACCACCATTTATGCCTGCCTCTATGTTAGTTTTTAGTGTATCTTTTAGGGCAAAACTAAATATAAACATGGCTCCAACCATTGTAATTGCAATCATAGTTATAATAGTTCTAGGTTTATTTCTCCATATATTCCTAATTGCAATACTTCTAATCATATTTTTATGTGTTCGATTTGTTTTGATGCCTTTACCTTTTGATTTCTTTTCATATTTCTCACTACATCTGATTGAATCAATTATGGACATCTTTGATGCTTTTCTAACTACTATAAAACTACTTATGGATACTGATAATGTTGAAACTACAAAAGAATAAATTATGCTTAAACTTCTTATAGTCAATGTGGAGCTGTATCCATATACTAATCTAACTCCCACATATGATAATATGCTTCCAAGTAATACACCAATTAAAGTTCCCACAAGTATATATATAAGACTAAGCTGAGTAAACAGAGCTCTAATTTTTTTCTTTGACATACCAATTGCTCTCATAAGTCCTATTTGTATTACCATATCCTGTAGTATAATGTTGAAAATATTATATATTACAAGAGTAGATACAAAAACTAAAAGTATCATCTTCAAAATATTTGTAATACTCATATTAGACATATATTTTAATTGCTTAGCTGCATTAACTTCAGTATTTTCATGCAAATAATCCCAGCTAAGATTTAGTTCCTTTTCCATTTTTCTTAAAAACTTAGATGTGTTTTTTTCTGACTTAAGAAATATTATTCCTTTGTATGTTTCTTTAATTTTTACTGGAAGACTTGACTCTTTATATATAAAAGCTTGAGACTTAACTCCTCCAATTGAACTAGATAATGAACTGTAATACCTGTCTGGTTTTTCAATCACACCAACAATTTTAAAAGTTTTATTTTTACTCTCAATTTCATTAGCTCCATTGTCATCCATATACTTATTTATTAGCATCAAATCAATATTTTTATTTAATGGATCACTTATTCCCATTTGCTTTGCTACTTCTTTTTCTATTACTATTTCCCCATCTTTTCTTGGTTCTCGACCTACCATTTTATAGTTAAGGGAACTTATAAAATCTTCATCAAAGGAATTTAAATCAAGTTTAACACCATTTTCCTTATTAACTGATTCACATAAATATTGAACCTTACTACTTTTCTTTACCTCATTATCATTTTCTAGTTGTTTAGCTTTATCTATATCAATGCCTTCAAACCATACTTGATAATTTCCATGTAAATCTTTTGCTTCTTGTATTTGAGAATCATATCCTGAATCCCTAATTACATTCATAGAAAAAATAAGCATAACTGAAAGTACTATACTTGATAATAATGCTACTGTTTTTCCTTTTTGTTTTTTCATATAAGATACTGCTAGTTTAAATGTAATCAAATCTTTCCCTCTCTTTCTTTTTTGCTCAAAATTCGCTTCGCTCATGTCGCCAACGAGATAGCTTCGTTACCACTTCAGCCAACTCTGTTGCTCAAAAAAAATGCTACCTTTCTTATATCAAAGGTAACATTTCTAAAATTCATGTTCAATATATGTCCGACAAGTGGTATTTTTTTACCGACAACTAGCATACTAATATCTGTTCTTATGGTTTATTAACTGAAAATTTCTATTTAATTTTTATTCAACTGGTATGTAGATACTGACAACAAAACTATACTCACTATCTTTAACTTTTAATTCTCCATTGTATTTTTTTATTGAAGATTTTATACTTTCCAATCCTATTCCGTGAAGAAATTTATCTTTTTTAGACGTAAAAATCTTATTATCTTTAAATAGTACTTTATTAATCTTACTATTTTCACACCTTACTACAAAATACCCTTTTATAAAGGTACTTTTTATAGTTATGTATTTTTCCATATCATTATCGATTTTGTTGCAAGCCTCAATTCCATTATCTATTAAATTTGAAAATATGCTACTTATATCAATCATCTCCATAAATTCACATTTACTAAAATCTACGCTCACATTAAAATTAATATTATTTTTTATACAGTCCTTACTTTTTTCATGGAAAATAATATCTAAAAGTACGTTTCCACTATTGTAAATATTTTTACTGCTTTGCACTTCATTTTCTATATTATTAATATATTTATCTACATCTTCATTTCCATCTTTCAAATATTTTATATTTTTCATATGGTTATTCATATCATGATATACTTGTTTCATTTTTTCTTGCGATTCTTTAACCATAAGATAATATTTGTACTGCATATCTAATTTTTCATTAACAAATTGCATCTTAGCTTTTTCTTTTTCTGATTTTACAGAATTCAAGAATATGGACATTAGTATTATATTTATTATAAATATAATGTAAGGAAACACTGACTCCATAAAAGCTGATATTTTAACAGTATTGATTATGTTATTATATTCAATGTTATTTTTCATCACTATATTATACAAATCATTTATTTTTCTAGTTGATATATTTACAAATATAATTATAAATATGTTGATTATAATAGTTAAACCTATATATAAAAAGTACTTATTTTTATTATATAGTTTTTCTAATTTATCAAAGAAATAAACACCTACAAAAATAATCAAAGAATTTACCCCAAGATTTAATGCTCCTATACCCTCAGATAGATAATTGGTAGTCATAGATAAAATCCAGAAAATGCTACATTCTATCAAAATATAAACCAAACTATACATTACAGAGTTGATAAAAGATTTTTTTGTATTTATTTCATATATAATCTTAGAAATCAAAAATAGTAAAAGTATTATTGGAATTAGAACCCATAGAGATACCCCTCCAAAAGGAATACCCATCATTATAGAAAATATGGTTAATATTAAAATTAATATAAAAGAAATATTAAGCTTAAACTTATATCTATATCCTTTTCTATTCATCAATATAAAAAAGCAATATATAAATATAATCATATTCATAATACATAAAATCTTATAAAAATCTAACATAATTTATCCTCAATCAAGTCAAAAAATTTGTCTTTTGTTTCTTTAAATCTATATCTGCTTATTGGAACTTCTTCTTTATTTTCAAGTATGGCAACATATTGCTTTATACTTTTTATATAATCTAGATTTACTAAGTAACTCTTATGGCACCTGAAAAATCTACAACAATCTATTTCTTTCTCAATATTATTCATTGTACCCTTTATTTCATAAATCTGATTTAGCGTATGTATTGTTATATCTTCTTTTTGAACTTCTATATAGCTTATTTCATTTATATCTAATTTAATTCTATTTCCTTCTTCTTTTATAAGGATGTATTTATTTTTTATATCTATTTCTTTTATACAATTTATTATATTATTTTTCAAATCATCATATTTTACAGGTTTTATTAAATATCTGTAAGCCCTTACCTCATAACCTTCTAGTACATACTCTATCAATGATGTAATAAATATAATTTCTACTTTATCATGTAATTTCCTAATTTTTCTTGCAGTATCCATTCCATTAATTTGACCCATTTGTATATCTAATAAAAGTATATCCGTATCTTTTGGATAGTTTTCAAGTAATTCTTCTCCCGAATTAAATACTCTTAGTTCATATAAAATAGATAATCCATCAAATATCTCTTTTATATATTTTTCCAACAATTCATGTTGTTCTTTTTCATCTTCGCATATAACTATTTTTATCAATTAATTACACCTCATATAAATCTATATTCCTTATATTATAAGTTCTCTCTAATTCATAATATCATTTATATTGTAAAGTATAAATCTTTTGAATTGTAATTTGTATTATAAATTAATATAGAATACTCTAAGCTACTATATTTTTTAATCGTATAGCATTTTTGTTATCATATGGATAATATAAAAATAAGAACTAACTATCTATTCAAAATACTTTTAGTATATTTTCAACAGTAATTAACTCCCTATTACTTAATTTTATTTAAAATAGTTTACCCCAAACTCAAATATATTTTGATATTTTGATCTTTTTCACTACATGTTCACCAATGATTTAAGGGTGACCCTTCTTGCCAAATATTCTAATATTATGACTAATTATTACACAGTTTCTTAATTAAATATATTTTTATTAAGTAGCTTATTTATTACCTTCTTTTGAAAAAAAGTATGCAGCTAAGGTTAATAAAACAATCCCTAAAATTCCACTAAAAAATGTAGCAAATTTAGATAAAAATGATAAGTCATATATCCATTTATCACCTAGGGTTATAAATACAATATCTGGATTCTCTAAAACATAAATTATCTTACTTAGTAGTATAGTTATCGGAAATATTAACAAGGATATTATCCCTAGTGTGAAAAAAGTTAATGAAACTCTTTTCTTTTCTGTATTGTTAGTATTCAAATTCATTGTTTAACCTCTTCCACTTGGTCCATCTCTCCATGACCCATATTTATAATAAATTTAATATTTTCTTGAATTGTATCATATTTAATATTTTACATCCACAGTTACTATTCGACATTTTTTGCAAAAATAAAGCTGTGATACTATTTTTAGTACCACAGCCATTCTATCAATCCTATTTGAAATAGTTTACTCCAGATTCAAATATCTTTTGATCCTTTTCACCTATTATATTTTTCATCACATGTTCACCAATTCTTTCAGAGTGACCCATCTTACCAAATACTCTACCATCCATACTAGTTACACCTTCTACTGCAAAGTATGAACCATTTGGATTGAATTCTATATCATATGTTGCTTCACCGTTTAAGTTAACATATTGGGTTGCTATTTGACCATTTTCAAGTAATTGCTTAAATTCTTCTTCATTTGCAACGAATTTACCTTCTCCATGAGATACTGCTACGTTGTGTATATCTCCTACTTCTGTTCCAGCTAGCCAAGGAGATTTATTAGAAGATATTCTAGTTCTTATAATTTTAGCTTGGTGTCTTCCTATATTGTTATAAGTTAATGTAGGAGCATCTACTGACGTTTCTCTTATTTCTCCATAAGGTACAAGTCCTAACTTGATTAATGCTTGGAACCCATTACATACACCTAACATTAAACCATCTTGCTTAGTTAAGAATTCATTTAAAGCCTCTGCTATTTTAGGATTTCTAAATACAGTCGCTATAAATTTACCTGATCCATCTGGCTCATCACCAGCACTGAATCCTCCTGGCAACATTATTATTTGAGAAGTTTTTATTTCATTTACTATAGTTTCTATAGACTCTTCTATATCTTTGTAAGTTAAGTTTTTGAATACTTTTACACTAGCTTTAGCTCCTGCTCTTTCGAAAGCTCTTGCTGAATCGTACTCACAGTTTGTACCAGGGAATGCTGGTATAAATACTTTTGGACTAGCTATTGAAGAAACAGATTTTGCTCTTTCACCAGTTGTTACAAAGCTTATAGTTTCTATTTTGTCTTTAATTTCTTTAGCTTTTGTTGGGAATATTGGTTCTAAAGTACTTTCGAAAGTTTTGTATAATTCATTTAAAGATATTCTTTCATCTTTAACTAATATACTTGGTCCTTCTAAAGTTCTTCCTACTACTCTATAGTTGTATCCATCTAATAAAGCTAAATCTTCTTCATTTATTTCTAGTAACATATTTCCATAAGCAGCATTAAATAAACTTTCAGTACATACGCCTTCTTCTACTTTCAATCCTATTCTATTACCAAATGCCATTTTTGCTATAGCTTCACCTAATCCACCATAACCTAAAGCATAAGATGCTAAAACTTTTTTATCTTGAATTAAAGTTCTCACTTTGTCTAAGTTTCTTTTTAACTCATCAAAGTCTAGTACATCATTTTCTAATTTATTAGTTATTAACTCAATTACTGTTGAATTAGCTTTTTTAAATTCAGGAGATACTACATAATCAGCATCTACTGTATCAACTGCAAATGAAACTAATGTTGGAGGCACATCTATATCTTTGAACGTACCTGACATACTGTCTTTTCCACCTATTGCAGGTATTTCTAATTTATTTTGAACATAATATGCTCCAAGTAAAGCAGCAAACGGTTTACCCCATCTAGTAGCATCTTTTCCTAATTTTTCGAAGTACTCTTGTAAAGTAAGTCTAGTTGTTTTGTAGTTACCACCTATTGCAACTAATTTACAAATAGATTCTACTACTGCATATAAAGCACCATGGAATGGACTCCATTTTCCTATTTTAGGATTATATCCAAATGTCATTATAGTTGAAGTAGTTGTTTCTCCTCCTAGTACTGGTATTTTTGCAACCATACCTTGTGCTGGAGTTGCTTGATGTTTTCCTCCAAAAGGCATTAATACAGTGTTTCCACCTATTGTGTTGTCGAATTTTTCAACTAAACCTTTTTGTGAACATATATTTAAATCAGCTAAAGCTTTTTCAAATTTTTGTTTCATAGAGTTTGATTCACATGAAACATTACCTTTTGTAAAGAATGTTTCTTCTTCATTTACTTTGTTAACATGAATATCAGTCGTTTGTTTTATTCCATTTGTATCTAAGAATTCTCTTTTTAAATTAACTATTGTTTGGTCTTTCCAAGTTAATCTTAAATATCCTGTGTCAGTTACTGTTGCAACATGAGTTGCTTCTAAGTTTTCTTCTCCAGCTAGTGCTATGAACTTTTCTTTGTTTGATGGATCTATTGCAACTGCCATTCTTTCTTGTGATTCAGATATAGCAAGTTCTGTTCCATCTAATCCGTCGTATTTTTTAGGAACTAAGTCTAAGTTTATATCTAAACTGTCAGCTATTTCTCCTATGGCAACACTTACTCCACCTGCTCCAAAGTCGTTACATCTTTTTATCATCCTAGCAACTTCTTTATTTCTAAAGAATCTTTGGATTTTTCTTTCGTTAGGAGCATCACCTTTTTGAACTTCTGCTGAACAAGTTTTTATTGATTCTTCACTATGTTCTTTTGATGAACCAGTAGCTCCTCCACATCCATCTCTTCCTGTTTTACCACCAAGAAGAATTATTATGTCTCCAGCTTCTGGTCTAACTCTCACTACATTTTCTTTTGGTGCTGCAGCTATTACTGCCCCAACTTCCATTCTTTTTGCTACGAAATCTTCATCATAAACTTCAGCAACTTGACCAGTAGTTAAACCGATTTGGTTACCATAAGAACAGTATCCATTAGCCGCTTCTGTAGTTATTTTCTTTTGCATTAACTTACCTGGTAATGTATCTTCTAAAGATGTTCTAGGGTCTGCACTACCTGTAACACGCATTGCTTGATATACGTAACTTCTTCCTGAAAGTGGATCTCTTATAGCCCCACCTAAACAAGTAGCAGCTCCACCAAATGGCTCTATTTCAGTTGGATGGTTATGAGTTTCATTTTTGAACATTACTAAGTATTTTTCAATATTTCCATCCACATTAACATCCACGTTTATAGAACAAGCATTTATTTCTTCACTTTCATCTAAGTCTTCTAACTTTCCTTCTTTTCTTAATTGTTTCATAGCTATAGTTGCTATATCCATTAAACAAACGTCTTTATGTCTATCAACATAAACTGTACTTCTTGATTGCAAATACATATCATAAGCTTCTTTTATTATGTCATTGTATTTCCCATCTTCTATTTTAACGTCTTCTATTTTAGTCATAAATGTAGTGTGTCTACAGTGATCTGACCAATAAGTATCAAGAACTTTTATTTCTGTTATAGTAGGGTTTCTTCTTTCTTCATTTTTGAAGTAGTTTTGAACATGTTGTAAATCAGCTAAAGTCATCGCTAATCCTTGATTATTTAAGAAGTTTTCTAATTCCCCCACTGAATAATCCACAAATCCATCTAAGATTTCCACAGCTGTTGGTACTTCAACTTCCATTGCTAAAGTGTTTGGTATTGTTAACTCAGCTTCTCTACTATCAACTGGGTTTATGCAGTATGCTTTTATTCTTGCAAAATCTTCATCACTTATATTTCCACTTAATATATACATTTTAGCTGTACTTATGTTTGGTCTTTTACCATCATTAACTATTTGTATACATTGAGCTGCCCAGTCTCCTCTTTGGTCATATTGGCCTGGCAAGTATTCTATAGCAAATACTTTATCATTTTCATTTATATCTTGTACTTCATCATAAGAAACTATGTCTAAGTTAGTTTCTGAGAATATAGTTTTTGCTGCATTTTCAAAAACTTCTTCGTTTAGATCTTCCACATCATATCTATTTAAAACTCTTATGTTTTCTATTGTATCTATGTGTAAACTTTCTATTAAATCCTTTTTTAAACTTTGAGCTTCTAAGTCAAATCCTGGTCTTTTCTCAACTAAAACTCTTCTTACAGTTCTTTGTAAATCCATAGTGTTCATTAACATTCCTCCAAATTTGAAAATTTATTTCCATATATCTTTTCTATAATGCATTCCTTCAAAGTTTATTTTTTTAATATTTTCATAAACTTTATCAGATGCTTCTTTAACGGAACTTCCTTTTGCAGTTATTCCTATTACTCTCCCACCGTTTGTCACTATGTTATCTTTATCAAACTTAGTTCCACTGTGAAATACAACTATATCTGAATCTAAATTTTCAAGCCCTGTTATTACTTTCCCTTTTTCATAGGCTTCAGGATATCCTCCTGAAGTAAGCATTACACATATTGCTTCTTCTTTTGAGTAATTTATTTCTATATTTTTAAGATTGTTATCTATGATTGCTGTCATTATTTTGCTTAAATCAGTATTTAGTCTAAATAATACTGACTGAGTTTCTGGGTCCCCAAATCTTACATTGTATTCTAAAACTTTAGGTCCTTCTTCAGTTATCATAAGACCAACGAATAGAATTCCCTTGTACTCTAAATTATCTTTTTTAAATCCTTCTAAAGTTTTATCTAAGATTTTTTCTTGGATTTCTTTAGCTAGTTCATCTGTATATATTTCACTTGGAGAGAATGTTCCCATTCCTCCAGTATTTAATCCAGTTTCATTTTCAAAAACTTTCTTGTGATCTTTTGCACTTACCATAGGAACTATAGTATCATTATCTACAAAAGCAAGAATTGAAGTTTCCACACCTGTTAAAAACTCCTCTATTACTATTTTGTCTCCTGCGTGACCAAATTTATGGTCAGACATCATTTCTTTTAAAGTTGCTATAGCATCTTCTCTATTTTCTGGAATAACAACACCTTTACCAGCTGCTAAACCGTCTGCTTTTATAACTACTGGATATCCAAATTCATCTATTTCAGCCATTGCTTTATCTAAATCTGTATATTCTTTGTATTTTGCAGTAGGAAGATTGTGTCTTATCATAAACTCTTTAGAGAAAGCTTTACTTCCCTCTAAGTTCGAACATTTTTTATTTGGCCCAAATACTCTTAAATTTTCTTTTTCGAACTCATCCACAATACCTGCTACAAGAGGTACTTCTGGTCCTACTATAGTTAAGTCTATTTTATTTTCTTTAGCAAATCGTAATAAAGCGTCTATATCGTTATCTCCTATAGTTACACACTCTGCCACATTAGCTATTCCTGCATTACCTGGTGCACAATATATTTTTTCCACATTAGATTCATTGCTTAACTTCCAGCAAATAGCGTGTTCTCTTCCGCCACCACCAACAACTAAAATTTTCATCCTTTACACCTCCTAGTGTTTGAAGTGTCTTATTCCTGTAAACACCATTGTCATCTCAAATTTATTACAAGCATTTATAGAGTCTTGATCTTTCATTGATCCTCCTGGTTGAACTATTGCTTTTATTCCTACTTCATTTGCAAGAGTTACACAGTCATCAAATGGGAAGAATGCATCTGAAGCAAGTACTGCACCTTCGAAGTTTTTATCTTGGTTGTTTTCTATTGCATTTTTTAATGCCCATATTCTTGATGTTTGACCACATCCTAAAGCTAAAGTTTCTCCATCTTTTACTATAGCTATAGCATTTGATTTCATATTTTTAACTACTTTCATTCCAAATTCCATATCAGCTAATTGTTCTTTAGTCGGTTCAACAGTTGTTACTGTTTCATATTTTGATGCTAAAGTAGTATTTTTATCTTGAATTAATAATTTTCCATCTAAGTATTTCATATCATAAGGTTGTAAGCTATCTTCTAACTTAGCTAATTTTAAAACTCTTAAATTTTTCTTTCCTCTTAAGATTTCTAAAGCTTCTTCTGTAAAGTCATAAGCTACAACTATTTCTAAGAATATTTCATTTAGTTTCTTGGCAGTTTGTGCATCTATAGTTGATGTTATTCCTAGGATTCCTCCAAATATAGAAACTTTATCTGCTTCATAACACTTTGTATACGCTTCATAAGCATCTTTTCCAAGACCTACACCACATGGATTAGTGTGTTTAATTGCTACTGAAACTACTTCTTCGCTATCTTTAAATTCTCTCATTAATTCTAAACAACCATGTAAATCATTTATATTATTGAAAGATAATTCTTTTCCATTTAATTGTTCAAAGTTTAATATTGGGTTTTTAGCGTTAGGTTGGCTATATAAAACACCATTTTGATGTGGATTTTCCCCATATCTTAATGTTTGTTCTTTTTGGAAAGTTAAATTTAATATTTCTGGATACTCATCCTTAACTTCTCCTGCAAAGTAACTTGATATAAGAGCATCGTATCTACCTGTTGTAGAGAATGCTTTGTAAGATAATTTTTTTCTATCTTCTAAAGTTAAGGAATCACTTTTTAATTTTTCTATTATCATAGGGTAATCATTTACATCTACTATTACTGCCACGTCTTTATAATTTTTAGCAGCAGAACGTATCATAGATGGTCCACCTATATCTATGTTTTCTATCATTTCTTCATGAGATTTTCCTGCTTTTAAAGTTCCTTCAAAATCATATAGATTTACAACTACTAAATCTATTGAGTTTATGTTGTGTTCATTTACAGTTGCCACATGATTTTCATTATCTCTTTTATATAAAATTCCACCATGTATATATGGATTTAAAGTTTTTACCCTTCCATCTAATATTTCTGGGAACTTAGTTACTTCATCTATTTGTATAGCTTTTACACCTTGTTCTTTTAACATTTTAAAAGTATTTCCTGTAGATATTACTTCATATCCTAATTTATTTAATTCTGTACAAAACTCTACTACTCCAGTTTTATCTGTTACACTTACTAATGCTCTCTTAATCATTTATATAAACCCTCCTACCTTGAACAGTTAGCTTATTTTCACAGAACATTGCTATACTTTTTGCAAGTATTTCATGTTCAACTTCAAGTACCCTTGATGCTAATTTTTTTGCGTCATCATCTTGTTCTACTACTACTGTTTTTTGCATAATTATTGGACCTGTATCTGCTCCTTCATCAACGAAATGAACTGTTGCTCCAGTTACTTTTGCTCCATAATCAATTACACCTTGGTGTACTTTCTCTCCATAATATCCCTTACCACAAAAAGCTGGTATTAGTGATGGATGAATATTTATTATTTTATTTTTATACTCATTTACCAGTTTAGGACTGATTATTTTTAAATAACCAGCCAAAACTACTAAATCTATTTTATTTTCTTTTAATATTTCAATTATTTTATCTTCTTCATTTTCAAAAACAGCTTTTATATTATGATTTTTAGCTCTTTGAAGTCCGAAAGCTTCTGATTTGTTAGAAATCACTACTTTTACTTCACCATTTATAGTTTTATTTTCACAATTATCTATAACAGCTTGTAAATTAGTTCCTCCACCTGAAATTAGAACACCTATTTTTACCATAGTTCAACACCTTCATGATTATCTACAACTTCACCTATTATATAAGCTTTATCTTTCATTAATTCAGTGTATTTTTCATCTATTTCAACTTCATTTTGTAAATTGTTATTATTGATATAATTAACAACATCCTGTGCTTCGTCTTTATCAACTACTAAGACTAAACCTACACCCATGTTAAAAGATTTATGAAGTTCTCTTTTGTCAACCATATCAAGCTTTTCTACCATTTCAAATATAGGTGGTTTTTGCCAAGAATCAGTTTTTATGTTTAACCCTAATCCTTCTGGTATAACCCTAGTTATATTTTCTATTACTCCACCACCAGTGATGTGAGCTATAGCTTTTATATTTTGTTTTTCAATTAAGTCTAAAACTAATTTAACATATATTTTTGTTGGAGTTAAAAGTGCTTCACCTAAAGTCATTCCTAACTCCTCTTTATAATCATTTAAATCCCATTTTAAAGTATCTAAAAATATCTTTCTTACAAATGAAAATCCATTACTGTGTACTCCACTTGATGATATTCCAATTAACACATCACCTTTTTTAACATCTTTTCCACATACTATTTTTTCTTTATCTGCTATACCAACAGCAAATCCTGCTAAATCATATTCATCTTCAGTATACATTCCTGGCATTTCAGCAGTTTCTCCACCTATTAATGCACATCCTGACATTTTACATCCATTGGCAACACCTTCAACTATTTTGTCTATATGTTCAGGAACTAATTTTCCTATTGCTATATAATCTAGAAATAATAATGGTTTAGCACCTTGGCAAATTAAGTCATTAACACTCATGGCAACTAAGTCTATACCTACCGTGTCATGCTTATCCATCATTTGAGCTAATTTAAGCTTCGTTCCAACACCGTCTGTTGCAGCAAGTAAAACTGGTTCTTTCATAGTTAAAAAGTCTTTTAAACTATATAATCCACTGAAATTTCCTAAGTCACCTATTACGTTCTTATCATAAGTTCCTTTAATTTTATTTTTTATTAAGCTTACAGCTCTATTTCCTTCATCTATATTTACACCTGATTGTTCATAAGTTAGCATGATGTTGCTTCCCCCTTGTCTATTTTCTTAACTGGATAATCTCCATCAAAACAAGCTTTGCAGAAGTTAAATGGTTCATCAACTGCGTCTAGCATTCCTTCTATATCTAAGAATTTTAAAGAGTCACATCCTATATACTCTATCATTTCTTCAATAGTTTTATTTGATGCTATCAGTTTAGATCTGTTTGGTGTATCTATTCCGTAATAGCAAGAATATTTAACTGGAGGTGATGTTATTCTTAAATGTATTTCTTTTGCTCCAGCTTCTCTAAGTGATTTGACTAATAATTTAGATGTTGTTCCTCTAACTATTGAATCATCTACTAGAACTATTGATTTTCCTTTTATAACTCTTGATAAAGGATTAAGCTTTATCTTAACTCCTAATTCTCTTTCTTCTTGAGTAGGTTTTATAAATGTTCTTCCTACATATCTATTTTTTACTAAACCTTCAGCTACTGGAATTTTGCTAGCATTTGCATATCCTATTGCACCTGGCCACCCTGAGTCTGGTACTGGAACTACCATGTCTGCATTTATAACATCGTCTTGTGCTAGTATTTCTCCTGACTTAACTCTAAATTCATAAGCATTCACATCATCTATAGTTGCATCATTTCTAGCAAAGTAAATATGTTCAAATATACAACTTTTTTTCATTGTTCTATAATTTTCACTGAAATTATATGACCTTAATTCTCCGTCCTTTATTACTACTATTTCCCCTGGTTCCACGTCTCTTATTACTTCCCCACCTAATATATCTATGGCACAGTTTTCTGATGCAAAAATATATTGGTCATCTTTTTTACCTAAAATTAAAGGTCTAAATCCAAACGGATCTCTAACTCCTATTAATTCTTCGTCACTCATAATTACAAGTGAATATGCTCCTTTTATATAGTCCATTGTAAGTTTTAAACTTTCTACTATATTCCCCTTATAGTATCTAGCAAGGATATAAAGGATTACTTCTGTATCAGAATTACTTGTAAACATATATCCATCTTCTTCAAGCATATCTTTTAATGTTTGAGCATTTACTAAGTTTCCATTATGAGCTAATGCAAGTCTTCTTTTTCTTACACTTCCTACTAATGGCTGGCAATTAGCAAAAGCACTACCACCTGCTGTTGAATATCTAACATGAGCTATTCCCATATTACCTTGTAATTGTTCTAACTTTTTAGGTGTAAAAACATCACCTACAAGTCCCATATCTTTGTAATAGTTTATTTCTTCCCCATCAGATACTGCCATTCCACAACTTTCTTGTCCTCTATGTTGTATAGAATATAATGAATAATATAGCTGCTTTGATATGTCTTTATCTTTAGAGTAAATCCCTACAACTCCGCACATGTGAAATCCTCCTAAATTATTTATTTAACCTTGCTAGTACTTCTTCATAACCTTGAACTAAATCTCCAAGATCTCTTCTAAATCTGTCTTTGTCTAACTTTTCATTAGTATTTACATCCCAAAGTCTGCAAGTATCAGGAGATATTTCATCTGCTAATATTACTTTTCCATTTACATCTTTTCCAAACTCAAGTTTAAAATCAACTAGTTTTAAATCCATTTTTAGGAAGAATTTCTTCATTATTTCATTTATTTTTAAAGTTTGAGTTCTTAAAAAATCTATTTCTTCTCTAGTCGCTAATTTTAATGCAACTGCATGATCATCATTTAATAGTGGATCTCCAAAATCATCATTTTTATATGACATTTCAAATATCGGTGTGTCTAACACTATTCCTTCTTCTACTCCATATCTTTTACAGAATGAACCTGCTGTGATATTTCTTACTATTACTTCTAGCGGTAATATTTCCACTTTTTTAACTAGCATTTCTCTATCAGATAGGCTTTTTATGAAATGTGATTCTATTCCTTCTTTTGCTAACTCTTCAAACATAATAGTTGAAATTTTATTATTTAATATTCCCTTTGAAGCTATTTCTGCTTTTTTCTCTCCATTAAATGCTGTAGCATCGTCCTTGTAATAAACTATAAACTCATTTTCATTCTCTGTACTAAATATTTGTTTCGCTTTTCCTTCATATAATAACATGTTAATTACCCCCTTAAATTTTCATCATCATTTAAAACTTTTTCTGCCATTTCTTTTCTATATAATTTTAAATCCTCTTTTAACTTCGGATATTTTATACTCATTATTTGCATTGCCATTAACACTGCATTTAAACCAGAGTCAATTGTAACAGTGGCTACTGGTATTCCACTTGGCATTTGTACCATTGATAAGAGTGAATCTAGCCCATCCATTGTAGAAGACTTTATTGGCAATCCTACTACTGGAATTAATGTATTTGCTGCTATTACACCTGGTAGATGAGCTGCTTTTCCTGCTGCTGCTATTATTACATCAACTTCATTGTCTATTCCTTGTATAAACGCTTCTAACTCTCTTGGTGTTCTATGCGCTGATAAAACACGAACAATAACTTCAACGCTATGCCTTTTTAAGAAATTTATTCCCTCTTCTAATTTAGGATAATCTGACTTAGATCCCATAACTACTGCTACTTTCATTATACTCCTCCTTAATTTACGATTGTAAATATTTTTTACAACCTCTTATTATATACGAACTATTATATGTTAATAGTATAATAATATTAATGTTTTGTCAATAGAATTTCATATTTTTATTTTTATTTTTTTATAAATATATGTTATATGTCGAATTATTAAGTTATTTTTATAACAAATGTACACAAGCACTTTATTTTCATCATCATAATTAACACATATGCTATAATAATTAAAGATATATTCAAAATAAAAAGGAGGTTTCTTAAACATGATAAATATAGATAATTATAATATTATTTTTTCAAATAAATTAATAAAAGAGTATTCTAATTTGAATCATAGATTCAAATCATTAGATGACATTTATATAAATGCCAAAGTTACACTTTATGAAAATGCCCATAAAGAAAAAATTCTTTTCCAAAAAAATATTTCTAGAAATACTCTAACAACATTTTTAACTTCATATAAAGCGCTGATACATAACACTTTAAAATACTATTTGATTGGTATGAAAATGGAGATATTCAGCGAGTTTATAGAAAATAATGAAATTCGTGAACTACTAGATAATATGTGTGATAATGAATTATTTAATACAGTTTTTATAGAATTCAATTTGAGTGCATTTAATAAAGGACATATAAATTTAAGTTCTTCTGAACTTCTAACTAGTTTATATGAAGATATAAATAATATTACAGAAGATTATGAAATTGAAGATATGCTTAAATGTATAAGTTTATTAGAAAGAGATTTGGAAACTGAAGATGAATTTTTAGAATTAAGTAAAGTCAAAAATTACTTAAATAATATAAAAAAATAAGCCTAGAAAATATATCTAGGCTTATTTTTTATAATCTTAAATTTTTATCCTAAAAGTACGAACTTTATAATGAACAAGAACGATAGAATTATCATTGATAAGTTTACTTCTTCTTTTCTATTTGTAGCTAATTTTAATAATGTGTAAGATAATATACCGAATATAATACCGTCTCCAATACTATTTGTAAGTGGCATAAATGAGAAAGTTATAAATGCTGGTATTGCATTTGTAAAATCAGAAAAATCAATTTTATTAAGTGATCCTGCCATCATTACACCAACTATTATTAATACAGCTGAAGTAGCTTGTGTTGGTATTGCAACAAATAATGGAGAAAATAATAATGATAAAACAAATAGTATTCCTGTTGTCACAGCAGTTAAACCAGTTTTTCCACCTTCACCAATTCCTGATGCACTTTCTATAAATGAAGTTACTGTTGATGTTCCAAGTAAAGCTCCTGTCGTTGTTCCTATAGCATCAGCTAACATAGCTTCTTTAGCTTTTGGTATATTTCCATTTTCATCTAAAAGATTTCCTTTTTCAGCAACACCTACTAAGCACCCTACTGTATCGAATAAGTCAACAAATAATAATGTAAATACTACTATTACCATATTTAAACTAAATATTTCATTAGGATTTACTGAGAATGCTTGTAAAAATACTGGTTTTAATGAAGGTATGCTAAGCGACATTATACCTTCTGGTAGACCCACTAATTTAAGGCCCATGCCTATAACAGATATTACTACTATAGAAATTAATAATGCACCTTTTTTATTTTTAGCAACCAGTACTCCTGTTACTAATAATCCGAATAATGTTAATATAACTAATGGATCATGTAAATTTCCTAAACTTCCATCAACTATTATACTTGCATTTTTTAATCCTATATAAGCTATAAATAAACCAACACCTGCTGTTACAGCATATTTTAAGTTTGTTGGTATACATTCAATTATTTTTTCTCTTAAATTTGTTACTGTAAGTAAAATAAATATAAGTCCTTCTATAAATACTGCCATAAGAGCAAATTGCCACGAATATCCCATTTGTAAAACTATGGTATTAGCAAAGAATACATTTAATCCCATACCTGGAGCTAATGCTATTGGATAATTTGCTAAAAATCCCATAAAGAAAGTTGCTATTGCTGCTGATAAAGCTGTTGCAACAAATACTGCTCCTTGATCCATCCCCGTTTGAGAAAGTATAGATGGGTTAACAACTAATATATATGCCATTGTCATAAATGTAGTTATTCCTGCCATCACTTCTGTCTTTGTGTCTGTATTATTTTCTTCTAATTTAAAAACTTTCTGTAGTAAATTTTCTTTTTTTGTTTTTGATGTCATTTCCATAATTATCATCACCCTATTTCATATATTATATTTGATTAACGTTCCATATATAGCTTATTTTCTACAAAAAATAAACTTTTTCGTTCGTGTTTTATAAGTACAATAATAGAATAACATCTCATATATTTACTGTCAATATACATTTTCGCTTTTTTACGAACATTTTTTCATTTTTCATATCATTTTATAGTTATTTATATAATAAATGCGAACTTTTTATTATATTATCTGTCATTTTTCATAAAAAAGAGAAAGTTTGATACTTTCTCTTTAAATTAATCTATGATTTTATTAAGCATACTAATTTTTTCAATTTTTCTTCATCTATACCTTTAAAAGGATTATTATCTACTCTTACTGCTGTACCAAAGTGAAAATCTGTAGCTTTTGTGGATTTTTTTATTTTATCAACATTGTCAAAGTTTAATCCTCCACCTAAAAGTATATTTATTTTTTTTTCTTCATCTATGATATCTTTTATTTCATTTATATTTTCAGTTATGTTTTTTTTACCTCCTGATGTTAATATATTTGTTATTTTTTTATATTTTTTAAGTATTTTCATACTTTCATTTAAGTCAGTATCATCTATTGCTCTATGAAAAGTTACATCTAACCCATCACATTCATTCAAAAGTTCAATTAAATGTTGTTCATTAATATTATTTTTATCATCTAAAACCCCTAAAACTACGCCATTAGCGCCTAAACTTTTTACTACTTGTATATCTTTTTTCATTATTTTCAAATCCTCTTCACTATATACAAATCCACTGGCATGGTGTCTTATCATTACATTTACAGGTATATCTACGCTGTTTACTACACTTTCTATAAGCCCATAACTTGGCGTCAAGCCACCTTCAGTTAATGCACTTACAAGTTCTATTCTATCTGCACCACACTTTTCTATAGATTTAGCATCTTCTACTGTCATTCCTATTATCTCTAGCATTATCCACCTCTTAATAAAATATATATTGTTCTTGTGATTGTATTATTTATATAAAAATATTTCAATATATTTCATTATAAAATATTTACTTTACATAAAAATTAGAGATAAGAAGTTTTAACTTCTTATCTCTAATTTTTAGTCTAATTTATCAAGTTCTTCTTCTGTATTTGGAACTTTTATTTCTCCATTTTTAACTTTATCTGCCATAGTATTTACATAGTCTAGCACATCTTGAGGAACTAAATTCTTTGTAGATTCAGGTATACCAACACCATCTTCTTTTAATCCATATATTTTAGCTTGTCCACCAGTTAGTTTTCCATCTTTAAATTCTTTAACTGTATCATATACACCAACATTAACTTTTTTCAAAGCTGATGTTAAAACATTCTTTGGTGCTAAATCACTTTGATCTTTATCTACGCCAATTGCGTATTTATTTTGTTCTTTAGCTGACTCTATAGCTCCTACACCTGTTCCTCCTGCTGCGGAAAGAATTACATCTACACCATTTGAATACATTTGATTTGCTATGGATTTTCCTTTTGCTGCATCTGCAAAGGTTCCTGCAAATTGGACTTGTACATCTGCCTCATCATTAGATTTATCTACACCATATTCATATCCATACAAAAATCTATATATAATCTGATTTTCCATTCCACCTATAAAACCAACTTTATTAGTTTTTGTCATTTTTCCTGCTATTAGTCCAGCTAAAAAAGTAGCTTCATTTTCTTTAAATAATATAGGCGTTATATTTTTTGGTATTGTGTCATAAGTTTCATCTATTATAGCAAAACTTATATCTGGATAATTATTTGCTTGAGTTTTAATATCTTCTACCATAGTATTACCAACACCTATAATCAAATCCATTCCATCATCAGCTAAAGTTTCTATATTTCCAATATACTCAGAAGCCTGTTTTGATTCTATTACCTTTACTTCTACTCCTAATTCTTTCTGTGCTTTTTGTAATCCTTCCCATGCACTTTGGTTAAAAGATTCGTCATTTATCCCGCCTACATCGGCAACCATTCCTATTTTCATACTTTTAGTGTCTTTTGTTTCTGTGTTATTTTTTTTACTTGTACACCCCACTATACTTATTAAACCTATCAGTATGGCTGAACTTAATGCTACAATTTTTTTATAATTCATATTATGCCTCCTGTCATTTTAATAATTCTGTATGTATCTATGTTTTATAAAGTTTTGGCATTTATAATAATATTATTTCAATAAGTTTATAAATTAATTACAAAAAAATAAAAAAAGACAAATAACCATAAGTTATTTGTCTTTTTTGTTTATATTATTCCCACTCTATAGTTCCTGGTGGTTTTGAAGTTATGTCGTAAACAACTCTGTTTGCTCCATCAACTTCATTTACTATTCTGTTTGATATTTTCTCTAAAACGTCATATGGCATTTTGTACCAGTCAGAAGTCATTCCGTCAGAAGATGTTACCGCTCTTATACCTACTAAGTAAGCGTAAGTTCTTTCATCTCCCATAACTCCTACAGTTTTTACGTCTGGTAATGTAGCAAATGCTTGCCATATTTCTTTGTATAAACCTGCTTTTTTAAGTTCTTCCATATATATAGCATCAGCTTCTCTTAAGATGTCACATCTTTCTTTTGTAACTTCACCGATAACTCTTATTCCAAGTCCTGGTCCTGGGAATGGATGTCTAAATATTAATCCTTCTTCTATTCCAAGTTCTAAACCTATTTTTCTAACTTCATCTTTGAATAATTCTCTTAATGGTTCTACTATTTGGAATTCTATATCTTCAGGTATTCCACCAACATTGTGATGAGATTTTATTGTAGCAGCTTCTCCATGTCCACTTTCTACAACGTCTGGATATATAGTTCCTTGTACTAAGAAGTCCATTTTTCCAAGTTTATTTGATTCTTCTTCAAATACTCTTATGAACTCTTCACCTATTATTTTTCTCTTAGATTCTGGCTCTGTTACACCTTTTAATTTTCCTAAGAATCTATCTTCACAGTTAACTCTTATTAAGTTCATATCAAACTTATCTCTGAATATTCTTTCTACATCATCACCTTCATTTTTTCTAAGTAATCCATGGTCAACGAATACACAAGTTAAGTTATCTCCTATAGCCTTATGAACAAGCACTGCTGCAACTGACGAGTCAACTCCACCACTTAAAGCACACAATACTTTTTTATCACCTATTGTTTCTTTTAACTCTTTTATCTTATCATTTATAAATGAATCTGTAGTCCAATCTCCACTTACTTCACAAACATTGTATAAGAAGTTTTTAAGTATTTTATCTCCTTCTAAACAATGTTCAACCTCTGGATGGAATTGTACTCCATAAAGATTTTTTTCTTTGTTTTCTACTGCTGCAACTGGACAATCAGCTGTATAGGCTATTACTTCAAATCCTTCTGCTACAGTATCAACTAGATCTGTATGACTCATCCAAACTGTATTAGTTGACATTCCTTCAAATAATTTTGATTCATTATATGTTATAACTGTTTTTCCATACTCTTTTTCAGATGTATTACCTTTTCTAACAACGCCACCTAAAACATGTGACATTATTTGATGTCCGTAACATATTCCAAGTATTGGAACTCCTATTTCAAATATTTCTTTTGATATTGTTGGAGAATCTGCTAAGTATGCACTATTAGGTCCTCCTGTAAATATTATCCCTTTTGGATTTTTAGCTTTTATAACTTCTATATCTGTAGTATATGGTATTATCTCACAATATACGTTATTCTCTCTTACTCTTCTTGCTATTAACTGATTATATTGACCTCCAAAGTCAACAACTAATACTAATTCATGCTTCATTACATCATATCTCCTTGTGTACTATAGTTTGGCGCTTCTTTTGTTATTGTTATATCATGTGGATGACTTTCTTTTAGAGAAGCCGCTGTTATTTTTACAAATTGAGCTGTTTCTTGTAAGTCTTTTATTGTAGGTGCTCCACAGTAACCCATTCCTGATCTTAAACCACCTATCATTTGATAAGCTATATCTTCCGCTTTTCCTTTATAAGGAACCATTCCTTCTACACCTTCTGGAACTAATTTCTTAGCACCATCTTGGAAATATCTATCTTTTGATCCGTCTTCCATAGCCGCTATAGAACCCATTCCTCTATATGCTTTGTATGATCTACCTCTGTAAAGAACTGTTTCCCCTGGACTTTCATCAGTTCCTGCAAATAAAGATCCCATCATACAAACATTTGCTCCAGCAGCTAAAGCTTTAACTACATCACCAGAGAATTTAATCCCACCATCAGCTATTACTGGTACTCCATATTTTTTAGCAACTTCTGCACAATCCATAACTGCTGTTACTTGTGGAACCCCTATGCCAGCAACTACTCTTGTAGTACATATAGATCCTGGACCCATACCTATTTTTACACAGTCAGCTCCAGCTTTTATTAAGTCTTCACAACCTTGAGCTGTAGCTACATTTCCTGCTATTACTTGTAAGTCTGGATATGCTGATTTTATTTTTTGAACCGCTTCTATAACACCTTTTGAGTGTCCATGTGCACTATCTAAAACTATAGCATCTACTTTAGCTTCATATAATGCTTTTACTCTATCTAATACATCTCCTGTTATACCAACTGCTGCTCCACATAAAAGTCTTCCTTTTTTATCTTTTGCAGAGTTTGGATATTGAATTTTCTTTTCTATATCTTTTATTGTTATTAAACCTTTTAAATGATTATCTTCATCTACTATTGGTAATTTTTCAATTTTATGTTGTTTAAGAATTTGTTCAGCCTCTTCTAAAGTAACCCCTTCTCTAGCTGTTACTAGATTATCTTTAGTCATAGCATCTTCTATTTTTTTAGACATATCTTTTTCAAACTTAATATCTCTGTTTGTTATTATTCCAATAAGCTTTTTATCTTCGTCAATTATTGGAACTCCTGATATTCTAAATTTTCCCATTATATTGTCAGCATCTTGAATCGTATGGTCTTTTGTTAAGTAAAATGGATCCACAATTACTCCACTTTCGCTTCTTTTTACTCTATCTACTTCTGAAGCTTGCTCTGCAATAGACATATTTTTATGAATTATACCCATACCACCTTGTCTAGCCATAGATATTGCCATTTTTGACTCTGTAACAGTATCCATTCCAGCACTCATTAAAGGTATATTTAATTGTATTGTCTTAGTTAAGTATGTTTGTGTATTTATCTCTTTTGGTAATATTTCTGATCTTTGAGGTATTAATAAAACATCATCAAAAGTTAATCCTTCTTTTATTATTGTAGCCATACTAATCTCCTTTCAATTTAACCCACTTTATATTTGAACATTTAATTTTTTATAAAAAAAAACCTGTATAGTTTCCATCTTTTTACTAAAAAGTGAAATCACTATACAGGTTTGAATATATGACTTAAAACTGCCTATTATTAAGCAGCTAATATATTCAAATATATATAATAATTTCACCCATAGCCAAGATTTTTACGGTTTCTCGGTAGAAACTCTCAGACCATATTTCTGAGTATATACGAGTGATTTTGTTTTAAAAATTTTCGTTATTCGCCTTATGTTTGAATAATAATTTACCAAAATAATTCGCTTGTGTCAACAAATTTTTACGATTTTCTTCATTAGCTATTATATTTATTGCCATATAAGCTTCTTTAATTAACATATTGGAATTAATTACTATAATTATTTATATAAGAAATTATGTTTTTACTTTATTTAATTTACTATTATAAGATTGTTACTTAATTTTCACATTAATAAAAACATCTTCTTCAGGTTACAACTTTTATATAATATTTATTCTTTCATATATATTTATTTTACTTATTTAAGTAATAACAATTATTATTTTAATTTGTTAATAGTAGATGCCAGATATCCTGCTCCAAATCCATTATCTATGTTTACTACAGATATACCTGAAGCACAACTATTTAACATAGCTAAAAGTGGCGCTAGTCCATCAAAATTTGCACCATATCCAACTGATGTAGGCACTGCAATAACTGGTACATCTACTAAGCCTCCTATTACACTAGGAAGAGCTCCTTCCATACCAGCTACTGCCACAATGACTCTAGCATTTTCAATCATATGTCTATTAGCTAATAGTCTATGAATTCCAGCAACTCCTACATCATATAATTTTTCTACTTTATTTCCACAGAATAAAGCTGTATAGTATGCTTCATTGGCCACAGGTATGTCAGATGTACCTCCTGTCACAATTAAAATAGTTCCTTTACCCTGATCTTTTATTTCTTCATTTTTTATTCTTAATATCTTTGATAATTCATCATATTCTGCATTAGGATATATTTTAATGATTTTATCATAAGTAGTCTTTTCGCATCTTGTTCCAAGAATATTACTACCTTTTTCGTTCATTCTTTCTATAATCCCTAAAATATGAGCATCACTTTTCCCCTTGCAATATATTACTTCTGGATATCCATTTCTTATACTTCTATGATGATCAATATGAGCATATCCTATATCTTCAAAAGGCAAATCTTTTAATTTCTCTAAGGCATCTTCTATTTCTATGTTACTATCCTTAACATCATTTAATAATTTTTTTAAGTCCATAATTCCCCTCTTTTGCTCTTGTTTTATTTATATATAATTATACCTTAATATTTTATTTAAAACACAACTATTTATTAATTAAAACTTTTTGATTCTATAAATCACCAACAATATAAATCAAACTATCTATTTTCTTAAGCGTAAAAGTGGTTATATTATCTTTGCTTAAAAATATATTTGTAATAAAAAAGAGAGAACTCTATGAGTTCCCCCTTTGTTTAAATTGTATTATATTACATCATTCCTGGCATTCCTGCTCCCATAGGTGCAGCTTTATCTTCTTTTTCTGGAATATCTGCAACAGCAGCTTCTGTTGTTAAGAATACTCCTGCTATAGATGCTGCATTTTGAAGAGCACTTCTAGTAACTTTAGTTGGGTCAACTATACCAGATTCTATCATGTTTACATATTTTTCGTTTAATGCATCAAATCCTATTTCAGGATCTTCTGCTATTACATTTTGAACTATTACTGCACCTTCAAGACCAGCATTTATAGCTATTTGTCTTAATGGTTCTTCTAATGCTTTTCTTACTATTTTAGCTCCTAGTTGCTCTTCTCCTTCAAGAGTTTCAACTAGTTTATCTAAAACTGGTATTGTACTAACTAATGCAGTACCACCACCAGCAACTATACCTTCTTCAACAGCAGCTCTAGTTGCATTTAAAGCATCTTCTATTCTTAATTTCTTCTCTTTCATTTCTACTTCTGTAGCTGCACCAACTTTAACTACTGCAACTCCACCAGATAACTTAGCTAATCTTTCTAATAATTTTTCTTTATCAAAATCAGAAGTTGTAACTTCTACTAAATGTTTTATTTGATTAACTCTATTTTGTATATCTTCTTTTGTTCCATGACCACCAACTATAGTAGTGCTATCTTTTACTACTTTAACTGATGAAGCTCTACCTAATAAATCTAAATCAGCTTCTTTTAAGTCATACCCTACTTCTTCTGATATTACAACACCACCAGTAAGAATAGCTATATCTTGAAGCATTTCTTTTCTTCTATCACCAAATCCTGGAGCCTTAACTGCAACTATTTCACAAACTCCTCTTAATTTATTAAGAACTAATGTAGATAATGCTTCACCTTCCACATCTTCTGCTATTATTAATAATCTCTTACCTTGTTCCACTATTTGATTTAGTATTGGCAATAATTCTTGTATATTAGATATTTTCTTGTCAGTTATTAATATATAAGGATCATTTAAAACTGCCTCCATTTTATCTACATCTGTAACCATGTATGCAGAAACAAATCCTCTATCAAACTGCATACCTTCAACAGTTTCTAATTCTGTATTCATAGTCTTTGACTCTTCTACAGTTATAACGCCTTCTTTTCCTACTACTTTCATTGCCTCAGCTATTAATTTACCTATTTCATCATCTCCCGAAGACACCGCTCCAACTTGAGCTATTTCTTCTTGAGTTTCTATTGTTCTTGATTGTTTCTTTAATTCTTCAACTGAAGCTTCTACTGATTTTTGTATCCCTTTTCTAAGTATTATTGGATTAGCTCCAGCAGTAACATTTTTTAAACCTTCTCTTATTATTGCTTGTGCTAAAACTGTAGCAGTAGTTGTACCGTCTCCTGCTACATCATTTGTTTTAGTAGCAACTTGCTTAACAAGCTGTGCACCCATATTTTCAAATCTATCTTCTAATTCTATTTCTTTTGCTATAGTAACACCATCATTAGTTATTAGAGGTACTCCAAACATTTTGTCTAATATAACATTTCTTCCCTTTGGTCCAAGAGTTACCTTAACTGTATCAGCTAATTTGTTTACACCAGTTTCTAATGCTTTTCTTGTATCTTGCGCAAATCTAATATCCTTTGCCATCTTCATACCCTCCTAATTTTTACTCAATAACAGCTAATATATCGCTTTGTCTTAAAATTATGTATTCTTCTGAGTCTATTTTAACTTCATTCCCTGCATATTTTGAGTATATTACTTTATCTCCAACTTCAACTTCCATTTTTACTTCACTTCCATCTACGAAGCCTCCTGGCCCAACTTCTATAACTTGTGCCATTTGTGGTTGTTCTTTTGCTGAACCTGGTAAAATAATACCACTTGCAGTTTTCTCTTCTGCTTCAACTTTTTTGATTACTACTCTGTCTGCTAAAGGTCTTATTTTCATAATTTATCCCTCCTAAAATAGAATTGTATTATTAAATTTAGTTATTATTATTTTTATCACTCTATATCTTAGAGTGCTAACAAGATAATAATAAACCATTTTCATAAAATTTTCAACCTATTTTTGAACCTTTATTTCTATATAAATATTTATCATTAAACTTTGTTTTTATACCATATTATTTTATATTTTATGATATAAAAAAAGTTTACGCCTTTCATATTAGAAAGGGTAAACTTAGTTACTTCATAAATTCCACATAATGATCGAGAACTTCCTTAGGTTCCCCCATCATTTTAATTACACCATCATGCATCCACATTACAGTATCACAAAGCTCATTTAAAGTAGAAATGTTATGAGAAACTATAACTACTGTTCTTTTTCTATCAGAAATAAGACTCTTCATTTTCGCATAACTTTTCTTTTTAAACTTTTGGTCTCCTACACTTAGAACCTCATCAATAAGCATTATATCTGTTTCTAATATAGCCGTAATAGAAAAAGCTAGCTTCGAAAACATACCACTAGAATATGTTTTTACAGGCATATCTATAAATTGTCCAAGTTCCGCAAACTCTATTATCTCATTCATTTTACTTTTTATTTCTTCTTCTGAAAATCCAAGTAGCATTCCAGATAACATAATATTTTCTCTTCCTGATAAACTTTTATTAAACCCAACACCTATTGATAATAGTGATACTGATTTATTATGTAAATTGATTGATCCTTCATCTGGAGAGAATATACCAGCTAGTGCTTTTAACATCGTGGATTTACCACTTCCATTTTTACCTATTATTCCTAATATATGACCTTCCTCAACTTTAAAAGAAACATCATTTACTGCTTTAAATTTCTTCACATCTACTTTTTTTAGTTTTAATAAATTTCTTTTTATTGAATAAGCTTTTAAACTTTTATATGTAATACTTAAATCATTCACTTCTATGGCTATTGATTTTTCTGACATTATATCACCTTCACATAACTATTTTCGTTTTTGTATATTGTTTTTACTCCTATTACTGATATTATTATTCCTATAATCATCCAAAGTAGCAATAACTTTCTTGATGGAGTTTCTCCATATAGCAAGCATTTTCTTAATGAAGATAGTATAAATGCTATTGGGTTACATTTTAATAATATATCTGAATAGGGAGAATCAATTCGAGATTCTATTGAATAGAAAATCCCAGTCATATAAAATACTGCCCTTAATACAATGTTTACTACATTAGACAGATCTTCTACGAATACCCCAAAATGTAATAATATAGTCATAAAAGCAAAATTAATTATTAAAAGAGTCATCATTATAGGTATAAAGTACAATACATTTGGTGTTATTTCAACCTTACTTATAATCATCATAATAATTACAATTCCCAGTGAAATACACATTTTAAACCCATTTACACACATTTTTGAAAGTATAAGTATAAATTTAGGTATATATACTTTAGATACTATCGCCTTATTTTTCTTAACCATTGTAATACTTTGTTTCATATTTCTATTAAAGAAATCCCAGGCTGTTATACCAACAAATATAAACACTAAAAAATGTTCTTCTTTAGAATTAAATACAACGCCAAATATAAAAGCATAAATCATCATAAAACACAAAGGCTCTAATACCCACCAAACCCAGTTTAGATATGAATTTGATACTTCTGCTTTAAGTTCTGATTTAGCTGAATAAATAGTATAATTATAATATTTTTTAACATCATTAATAAATCGTCCCATATTTTTTCTCTCCTCTAACAAATATATCTTTGTCTAAATTCCTTTTTGATAATTCTTTAAATCATTATAAATTCTTTTACAACCGTTATAATCACTAAATTCAAATAAATCATTAGCTATTTTTATATAGTAATTCAATTTTATAATTTTTTCATATTTATAAATAATTCATCAACCAGGCAACTATTATTATAACATATTTTTCCAAAATTCACCTTATTATATGAAAATCCGCTTTTTTTATAGCATGATAACAATTCAGGATTTTGATAACAAAATATAGATTTTTTCATCTATACAAAATCCAACTAGTACTTAATAGTTATTTGCATTTAAACCGTGCTCCGTAGGTATTTTCTATTAATTTATTATACATTTTAAATCACTCTGTATAATTAGACACCGAGTAATAAAGCTTTATTTCTTCTTTTTCTTCAATAGCAATAAATACTCACTTTTTCATGATATAGCGATTAAAATTTGTTTTTGTTGTTAATTGTTAATCTATTATATATTGGTAGACTAGTTAGTTTTAGCATAAATTTATACCTCTACTTCTTAGTCCTGTTTTTTTCTATATATTAATTACATACTTACATTGCTATACCATCACTTTGTTACATTATATTTTATCTATACAACTAAAACAACAACTGTATTCTGATATATTCTATAAAACAAAAACCATAAAAATAACTGTCAAAATATAAGTTATATAATCTCCACTTTTACAATTTAACAGCTTCTTTTCATTAAATTATAATCACTTTATTGGCGAATTTAGGAATATATATTAATTTCAAACCATTTTTATCTAAATAATTAAATAAAAAGATAAATCCAGCCAATTAATTTTCTACTGCTTAGATTTATCTTTTTATTTAAGATTCTATCATTTATTTTCATCTGAATATATAGAAATATTTTATCCTTGTAATGTATTTCTTAATCTACATTTTCATTAATAAGTTTAAAGTTTGTATATTCACCTAAATCCATAAGTACTATGCTGTGACTTGTTCTTCTTTGGCTAACAGGAATCATTTGCATATAATCTCCATATAAATATGTAAGATATTCATCATAGTGTTTTGGTACAGGTAGTTTATATCCTTCAAAATCTACATAAATAACTTCATCTAACCATTCTTTTGGGAATACTCCTCTTCTTAAATTTCTTCCCATTCCATCATATAAGTACTCTGCTTTTTTACTATTTTTGAATAAAGTTATAATATTATCTTGTAAATACTCTAAAAATTTATATGAACATTTATTCTTCATAAAATTTCCTATTTTACACAACACAGGATGTTTTCCACCTGTTTTCATTTTTTTATTAGCCCATTTATTGAATACCATTGACCTTGTAATTAAAGTAGCATATATATGCAAGTTCTGAATAAATTTATTATTTGATGTATTATCTTGCGATAATATATCTATAAAAATACCATTATGCATTTTCATAAATTTACCTGTATGTCTAGTTGCAAATAGTGTATTATCCATTCTTATCTTTGTAAATACATGATGGTTTAATTCTTCAGTTCTAGGATTTTGAACAAATAAATTTGAAGGCAATTCATCTTGGGCCACTTTAAGAAATTTATCATAATCTTCTCTTAACATCATTACATCTGCGTCATCATCCCATGGTATAAATCCTTTATGTCTAATTGCTCCTAATAATGTTCCTCCTGCTAAAAAGTACTTTATATCATGTTTCTTACAAATCCTGTCAATTTCCAATATGTACGCTAATAAAATTTCATGTACAGTTTTTAACTTACCATGGTATGTATTATCAAATATAAAAGTTTCATCCCTATTGTAAATACTCTTTACCATAAGAATCAAACCATCTTCTAAGCATACTTTTGGACACCATTTATAATGTCTTATTTTCAGACTATTAATACTAAAATCATATTGTTCAAAATCTTTATGATTTTTATTAATAATGTTTATATCAGCTTTAACTAAGTTGTTATTTACTAATAATGTTAATATTTCTGTACTAGATACTGTAGATTGTAATCCATCAACATTATAAATTTTATTAGTAGGACATTTTTTTAATGCATAAAAAATAGCTGTTAAAATGTCACTAATATATATAAATGAAAACTGTCTATCATCCAAATTAACATATTCTTTTTCATTTGCATCTTTTACGAACTCTTTTAAAAAATTACCATTGAAATCGACACATGCACCATAAGCCATAGCTGTTCGTATTATAGTATAATTAAAGTTATTTTCTTTACTATAACATATGCATAATGATTCTAAACTCTGAAGAATCATTTGTTCAAAATTATTAATATTATCAAATTTTTCATATTCAGATGCTATCATTTTATTAGGTATTTTTCCATTAACACGATAATCAGACATAAAAATTAATCGTTCAAAAGAAATTTTGCTAATTTTCTCAAATATACTTGTATAGTTATCTATAATATGCATATATTCACTAGCATTTGATTTTATTTCTTTATTACATAGCCCAGTTAAAATTACATGTTCACATTCATCTATATCATTTAACTCTTTTACAAAAAAATCTTCTCTATTTATAAGTTCACTTCTATAAATATTATTATCAATATTACCTATTGGTACTAAAGTAACTTTAATATTTAAGTCTTTTTGATCATTTAAATTTAAAAAAGAATATACAACCGAACGCGTAAATGTATCATTTCCATCCCCAATTAATACAATCTCTTTATTGCACAATTGACCAAAAGGGTATTTTTTAACCCTCGTTGGAGCTTGAGCATAGTCTAATTCAAACTCATTTAAAAACTCTCTTAATAACATCCCTATTTCCCTTCCATTAATAACACGTCTTTATTTTGTTCTTCAATAGTATTTATTGATCTTATAATACCTTCTTTTAAATTAACTTTAGGTAGCCAACCAATACTCATTAACCTGTTATTGTTTAATATTTCAGGAGTTGCTGAAAAATAAGACTGTATAGGTTCAATTTCATCACTTTTATTAGCAAAACTTAAAGATAACTTTCTTTCTGGAAAAACATTTACTGACATTTTAGCAAAATCACGTATTGTTACATTATTTTCTTCAGATGATATATTATATGGTCTTATATTTTCACCCTTTAATAAGATAGTCAACAAAGCTGATACCGTATCTGTAACATAACAAAAAGATCTCATTGTAGCTCCATTACTTTTTAAAAGTATATTTTGCTTCTTTACTACATTAGCAAAAAACTGCGCCCATACACGATCATCGTCTAATTTACTTGCACCGTAAATATAACTTGGCCTTGCTATTTTAATATCTAATCCATACTCCTTATTATATGTAGCACATAATGTTTCTGCAGCTCTTTTTCCTTGTGCATAACAATTTTTATATGAAGTATGATCTATGTATCCTATATTATCTTCTTTTAAATCTTTTGATCCATCATGAACACTTCCATAAACTTTCAAGCTTGATATGAATAATACTTTGCAATCACTATTTTTTCTTGCAAATTCTAAAACATTCATAGTTCCTATAAGATTAGCATTTATTGTTTCAACTGGTTTATTTTCAAAGTGCCATGCACTTGCATTGCTTGCCGCATGTACAATATAATTTACTTCTTCATCTATAACAAACTCATTGCAAACATCTTGTATTACTAATTTAAAATCATCTCTGTCTAATAATTTTCCATATTTAGCCGATGCATTCTTTTCATTACGTACCATTCCAACTACTTTTAAATTTTGATTATGTAAATCATTTCTTAAAAGTAATGATAATGTTAAATAATATCCTATAAACCCACCTGCTCCAGTAATTAATATAGTTTTATTATTAAAACTTTCCCATGGAATTTCTGATTGTGTAATTTCATAAGCATCATTGTATACAAATTCATTAACATTTGACTTTATTTTATAATCCAAATTTCAATTCCTCCTTAGCAAAACTTTTATAGTGATCATAATAGTAACTAGACCTTAAAGTATATAAATCTTCTGGTGTGGTAACTTTAATATTTTGACGTTCTCCTATGAATAAGTGTACCTTTTCACCTAGTTCTATTAATAATTCACTTGATGATGTTGGTGCATCTATATTTCTTCTTTTTGCTTCATCATGTGCCCACATTATTTTTTCCATATAATATCCTTGTGGAGCTTGGGTTATATACATTGTACTTCTTTCATAATTTTTATTACAGAAAACTCCATCATTACTTTCTAATACAGAATCTATACTAGGAGTTACAGGTACTGCTGTACCATATTTTTTAGTTTCTTCTATGCAATTTGTTATAAGCTGTTCAGTTATCATAGGACGTACACCATCACAGATTAATACAATGTCATCTTCTGATGAATTTTTTTCTAATTCTACTAATCCATTATGTATGGATTCATGACCATTACTGCCACCTTTTACTATGCTTACAACTTTTTCTAAATTATATTTTTGTATTTCCCATTCTAGTATTTGAATCCAGTTTTCTAAACATGAAACTACAATTTTATCTATTTGTGGATGATTGTCAAATTTTTCTAATGTATGAATTATAATTGGTTTTCCTTCTACCTCTATAAATTGTTTTGGTATGTCTGAATATTTCATACGAGAACCAACTCCACCTGCAAATATAACTGCTGAAATCATTTAACCTTTCCCCCTTATACACTATACTTGTCTATTTTATTTTGTGTATTTGTAAAAACTAAATATAAATTTAATTAAATTCCTTTAATAACATGTCGAATAATCTCTCAGTACAGTTTCCATCACATTTACTCATGTACTGATTTGAAAATTGCCTGATTTTTTCAACATTAAAGTTATTATATTCATTTAATAATTCTTTATCTAGTTCTTTTCCATCTTTAACTATTCGTCCAGGAATAGATTCAAGTGGTATATAAAAACCTCTTTTTTGCTTATATTCATCATAATCTGGTATAAATAAAATCAAAGGTTTCTTTAATAATATATAATCAAAAATAACTGAAGAATAATCAGTTATCAATATATCTATAACTAATAATAACTCTTCTGTATGTATATCAGTATTAGAAATACGACTTTTAGAGTCTAAATGTGGATGTACTTTAGTCAAAACATACCACTCTTTGCCTATTTTTTTCCCTAATTCATTTATATAGTCCTCTCCTAATATAAAAGGATTATTTGCTTTTCCTCTAAATGTCGGAGCCCACAAAACTATTTTTTTGCCTATTGCATCTGGATGCTTTTTATAAAACAATTTACGGCAATTTTGTATATGTGAATCTAAAAAGAATGAATCTGTTCTGCTTAATCCCGTGGCTTTTGCTACTCCTTTATCCAACTTCATAGCACTCTCATATATCGGTATACAACATTCATCACTAACAGTTACAAGGTCATAGTTTTTAAATACATTTCCTTTATAGTAATTAGGTATATCATCATCTGTATCATAAGCAAATTTTTTTAATATACCACCTGCATGCCATAATTGTACAACCACAGTATCTTTTCTTTTTTTACAAGAAGATACTGGCAAAAAATTATCACAAATAAATACATATTTTGCTGTTGCATATAGTTTCATAAATCTAATCATTTCATAAATAACTTTTATATATGAATTAGATTGATAGTCCGCATAACATTCTTCAACTTTGAAATTTGTATCTTCAAATTTCTCTTTCATTAGTTTCATGCTATAAGGTATTTCTTTATGATGTGCATCTGCAAAAATAACTAAACTATTATTAACAGGATTTCTGCTATATATTTTATAAACTATAGGCAGTAAAACATTCTGTACACCCATTTTTATACATTGTTTTATAAAAAAATTTATATTCATATATATTTTTCCTTATTATTCCAATATTTTTACTACCATTTATGTTATCATATTCAAATCTTTCTTTCAATTGTAAAACAAAATATATACAACTTTTTGTTATAATATACTGCAGTCAAAATTGTCTTCATTCAATATCCAATCTATATAATAAAAAGTAAATTGAAAAAATTAATAGTACCACAGAAAGTTATTTCCTAATGAATAATATTAATATACCATTTAGTGACAATATTTGCGATTTTATATTATATTTTTATATATCCTATATTAATATTAGTTTATCAATAATTGTGTTGGAAATTAAAATGTATAATAAAAAATAGGGATATATCATACTGATATACTCCCTATTTTTTATAGTATTGGTGAAAATAATCTACAAACTGATTCTTTTATTTTATTAACTATTTTTCGATTTTCAAACATATTCTGTTTTAACTCTTTTCCATGTTTTAAATCTTCTAAAAAGTCATCTTTTATTTCATTAATAATATTTTCATCATATATAAAAGCATTAACTTCAAAATTCAATTTAAAGCTTCTAAGATCCATATTGGCAGATCCTGTAGATGCCATAAAATTGTCAATAATTATAACCTTTGAATGTAAAAAACCTTTATTATATAAGTATACCTTCCCACCAGATTCTAATATTTCTTGAAAATAAGAATAGGATGCAGTATTTACAATTTTATGATCTGCAATTTCCGGAAATAAAATTATAAGTTCTACTCCACTTAAAGCTGCGCATTTTAAAGCTTTTAACAAACTTTCATCTGGTATAAAGTATGGGGTTTCTATATATATACTTTTTTTAGCCTGACATATAGCATAAAAATAAGCATAATGCATAGACTCCCAATCTGAATCTGGACCACTAGCCACAATTTGCATCATACAGCTACCTTTATCCTTTAACTTAGGAAATAAATTTTCTTTTAATAATACTTTTTTTGTATTGTAATACCAATCAGTTAAAAAAATCATCTGTAGCATATAAACTGATGTTCCTTCTATTCTTATATGAGTATCTCTCCAGTATCCAAATTTTTTATTTTTACCTATATATTCATCACCTATATTTATTCCACCGGTGTATCCTATTTGTCCATCTATAACTACAATCTTTCTATGATTTCTATAATTAAGCTGTCCTCCTATGGGTATTGTAATCTTACCTTTTAAATATGGAATTATTTCTATGCCATAAGTTCGCATTTCATTGAAAAATTTTCTATGAAACCAAAATCTCCAACAACCTACATCATCATAAATTATTCTTATTTTTACACCAGATTTAGCTTTATCTATTAGCTCTTTTTTTATTTTTTCTCCAATTTCACTGTCTTTAATTATAAAATATTCTAAATGAATATGGTCTTTTGCATTTCGTATATCTTTTATTAAATTTTCAAATTTTTCATTTCCATCCACATAAATTTCTACATTATTATTAATAGTGAATGGGAAAATTCCTGTATTAAGTAATAAACTAACTATTCTTAAGACTCTAAAGTCTATATTCTTACCATAGGGTAGCTTTCCTTCTTTTATCATTGTACTTTGACCTTGTGCTAATTCTTTCATTTCATCCAAGTTAAATAAAAGATTTTCTTTTTTCATATTATTTGCCATTTTATAGGTTTTCTTCATTTTTATTTTTCTAATATTTCTTCCTAATATAGCATAAAACAATATACCTATAACTGGAAATAACATAAAAATCAAAATCCATATTAATGTTTTTGAAGGATCCCTATTTTCTAATATAAGTTTTATAGAAATAATAATACTTAGTATATAAAAGAGTACTAAAATGATTTTTAAAACCATATCATTATTTTCATCTCCTTACGTCTTATCTACCTATACCTAATTCTCTCGCATAGTAGAACAAATATTGTTGTGCAAATCCTGCTGAATCACCAAACTTTTCTAATGCAAACTTTCTTATTTTAGGTAGACTTAAATTATCTTCCACATAAAATTCTTCCATAACTCTTTTTACCCAAACATCCACTGGAAATGTATCATATTTTTGCATCCCAAATAAAGCAATACAATCTGCTACCTTTGGTCCTACACCATTAAATTTAACTAATTCTTTTATACATTCTTCTGTGCTCAATTCTCTATAAGATAAAACATCTTCATTATTTTCAATAACATAGTCAGCGACACTTTTTATATACTTATCTCTAAATCCTGTCTGGCATGCTCTTATATCTTCTACAGATGCTTTACATAGTTTCTCTGGTTTTGGAAAAGCATAGTATTTTTTACCTCTGTATTCTTCTATAAACTCACCATATTTTTCTGATAAGTTATTTATAGCTCTTTGAATCATTGGTATTCTATTATTTGCAGATATTATGAAAGATATAAGCATTTCCCACCCATCTTGTTGTAAAATTCTTATACCTTGTCCAAATTCTGTTGCTTTTTCTAAATATTCATCCATAGTTTTTAATTCATTTTTTATTTCACTATAGTCTCTTCCTAAATCAAAATAATCAAACCATATGTTATCAAAGTCTTCTTTATTAGTATTATCAAAAATGATTAAATCATTTTCTTTTTTTACATTTATAACTCTTCCTTGTACTACACCTGTATATGAACTATCTTCTTCTTTTAACCATCTAAAACACTGGCCACAATCAAACACATGTTGTGGATCGAAATCGTCACTTATTCCTTCTAATATAATTTTATTATCTTTCTCTATAATATTCATAGTTACTTTCCTTTCTCATTTGAATCTATTTATTATTATTTTTTATTTTTCTCTAATCTATCCTTTAATTTTATAATGAAGTAATTTACAATTATATTCTTATATAATATATACCTTATTTTTGTCAATTTACACATATCTTAACATAAAAAATACCTAGATAATAACTTATCTAGGTATTTTTTATGAATTACATTCCTAATTCTTTAAATTCTCTACTTCCTGGCTTAACTAAATCTTCTTTTCCTTCTTTACAAAGAGGACATTCATCAGCTTCATGAACTTGTATATCTAATTTTATAGCGCTGTATATAGGCATTCCTATATCTTCGCTAGTTCTGTTTGCTATACAAGCAACTCCTATTACATCTCCGCCTAAAGCTTCTAAGCATTTTTTAGTTTCTATTGTTGATTTACCAGTTGTAACAACATCTTCTGCTATTATTATTTTAGCTCCTGGTTTAACTTCAAACCCTCTTCTAAGTTGCATTACTCCGTCTTTTCTTTCAGTAAATACTGATTCTTTTTTAAGTTGTCTTCCAAGTTCATAAGAAACTATTACTCCGCCCATAGCTGGTCCAACTACTAAATCTATTCCTAAGTCTTTTATTTGCTCAACAACTGTACTTAATACTTGCTCTGCATATTCAGGGAATCTTAATACCTTTGCACATTGTACATATTTATTACTATGCTTTCCTGATGATAATAAAAAATGTCCTTCTAATAGTGCATCACTTTTCTTTAATATTTCAACTACATCTACTTTATTCATGTTGTACTCCTCCAATTTGTTATGTTTATATTTTTAACTTCAATTTTAGTAATTTTATTAAATATTATATTTTTATCTCTACTTTTATATAATTCCTCTTATTTCATCAAGAGTTTTTATTCCTTCTTGCTTCATAAACTTTTCTATTCCATCTATTATTTCAAGTCCTATTCTTGGGTTTACAAAGTTTGCCGTTCCAACTTGAATGCAAGAAGAACCTGCCATTATAAATTCTATAGCATCATTGGCATTTGTTATTCCACCCATTCCCCACACTGGTATTTCTATATTTTTAGAAACTTCATTAACCATTCTAAGAGCTATCGGTTTTATTGCCGGTCCAGATAATCCTGCATATACATTTTCAAATACAGGCTTTCTTTTATTTATATCTATTGCTAAAGCTTTGAATGTATTTACTAAAGACACTCCGTCAGCTCCTTCTTCTTCACATACTCTAGCCATACCTACTATATCTTCAGCATTTGGAGATAATTTTATTACAAGAGGTTTATCTACAACTTTTCTAACTTCTCTAACAACTTCTCTTGCAACCTCATTTTTTATTCCAAAAGCCATTCCTCCAGCTTTTACATTTGGACAAGATATATTTAACTCTATTACATCCACATCTCTTCCTCTTAGTAGTTCAGCACCTTTTATATAGTCATCTAATGTTCCTCCACCAAGATTAACTATTCTCACTAAATCTAAATCAGAGAAGAAAGGTAGTTCTTTATCTATAAATCCTTGTACCCCCGGATTTTCTAATCCCACACTATTCATCATTCCTGATGGAGTTTCAAATACTCTCATACCATTATTTCCATCTTTTTGATTCAATGTAAGTCCTTTACTGCTTATTCCACCTAATTTTTCTATATCATAAATTTCATTGTATTCTTTCCCAAATCCAAACGTCCCAGATGCCATTATTACTGGATTTTTAAAATTAAGATCCTTAAATTTTACATTTAAATTAGCCATTAAAAATCACATCCTCTCCTCTGAATACCGGGCCATCTTTACAAGTTTTCTTATTTCCAAATTTAGTTTTGCAAGTACATACTAAACATGCACCTACGCCACATGCCATGTGGTTTTCTAAAGAAACGAATAATTTTGTATTTGTTCCTTCCACCATTTTAACTAGTTTTTCCATCATTGGTGTTGGTCCACAAGTTAATATATAATCGTATTTTTCTATGTCTATAATATCTGTTACAAATGTATTTCCTATTGCAACATTTACCTCATTACAAACTTCATTATATTTATCTATTAATATAGGTTCGTTTCTAAATCCTAAGTAGGCATCACAATTCGGAATATTTTTAGCCACTAGGTAAAGTGGTGCAACTCCTATTCCTCCTCCTACTAAAGCTACTTTTCCTTCTACTTTTTCGTAACCATTACCATAAGGTCCTTCTAATTTTATTGTTTCTTCTGGTTTTAATTCACTAAGTATTTTTGTTCCTTCTCCTACAGCTTTGTATAAGAAACTTATACTATTTTCATTTATATCATGAATGCTTATAGGTCTTGATAATAAAGGATAATTATCCCACGCTCTTAACATATAAAATTGACCCATTTCACCTTTAAAATTTCCTTCTACTTCCATTAAGTACATTTCTTCCCCAATATACTCATTTCTAATTACTTTGTACATTTTGTATCCTCCATAAAATTCGCTTCGCTCATGTCGCCAACGAGATACCTTCGCTACCGCTTCAGGTAACTCCGTTGCTCAAAATTCGCTTTTCTAATCTCACTAAAAACTATAAATTATTAATTGTTTATATCTACACCTAATAGCTTCATAATTAAAGCCATTCTTACATACATACCATAAGTAGCTTGTTTAAAATAAACCGCTCTTTCATCATCATCCACATCTGTAGATATTTCGTTTACTCTTGGTAGAGGATGTAATACAAACATATCTTCTTTTGCATGCTCCATCTTTTCTTTATCTAGTATATAAGTATCTTTTAATCTTTCGTATTCATCTCTATCAACAAATCTTTCTCTTTGAATTCTAGTCATATAAAGTAAATCTAGATTTTTTAAAGATTCATCTAAATGTGATGTTTGGCAATATGAATTATTTTGAATTTTTTCTTTTATATATTCTGGCATTTTAAGTTCTTCTGGTGATATAAAAATAAATTTATTATTTTCGTATCTATTCATTGCTTTTACTAATGAATGAACTGTTCTTCCATATTTTAAATCACCACATAGTCCTATTGTGTGATTACTTAAAGTTCCTTTTAGGGATTTTATTGTGAGTAAATCAGTAAGGGTTTGAGTTGGGTGTTGATTTCCACCGTCTCCTGCATTAATGAATGGTACACTCGTGTATTTAATAGCTTCTTCTGCCGCTCCTGCAACAGGGTGTCTCATAACTATAAGGTCTACATATCCAGATACAACTCTCATTGTATCTCCTAATGATTCCCCTTTAGATGCTGATGAAGAATTTGGTTCAGAGAAACCTATTATTTCACCGCCTAAACGTTTCATAGCAGCTTCAAAGCTTAATCTTGTTCTTGTTGATGGCTCATAAAATAAAGTCGCCATTAATTTTCCTTCACATACGCGAGAATATGCTGATGGATTTTTTATAATATCCTCAGCTAAGTTTAATATTTCATCTATTTCTTTAATAGAAAAGTCTTCTGGTTGGATTAAATTCCTTGATTTTAACATATTTTCCTCCTTTTTTAGCCTCTCTGGACTAAATTTAAAAGTATTTCATATCTCTAGTAGGTTATCACTTTTACATTTTCATGTCAATATTTTTAGCAATTAAAAAACAGAAGATATTTCTATCTTCTGTTTTTATCTTTATATTAAACTTTATACTTTTCCTAAGAAAACGTTTGTTATATTTTTATACTAAACCTTGAGCCATCATAGCATCAGCTACTTTTAAGAATCCAGCTACGTTTGCACCAGCAACTAAGTTATATCCAAATCCATAAGTTTGAGAAGCGTTAGCACAAGCATCATGTATCCCAACCATTATGTTTTCTAATTGAGCATATACTTGTTCTGGAGTAAATACAGTTTTACCAGAGTTTTGACCCATTTCTATACAAGAACAAGCAACTCCACCAGCATTAGCAGCTTTAGAAGGTCCTACTATTATTCCATTGTCTTGTAAGTATTTTATTGCTTCATTAGTTGAAGACATGTTTGATCCTTCACATACGAATTTGCATCCACTAGCAACTATAGTTTTAGCATCATCTATTAATATTTCGTTTTGAGTAGCACATGGTATATATAAATCAGCTTTTACTTCCCATGGTTTTTTACCAGCTACGAAAGTAGATCCTGGGAATTTATCAGCATATGGAGCACATACGTTTTTACCTGAGTTTCTTAATTCAAGCATATATGCAACTTTTTCTCCACTTATTCCATTTGGATCATATATATATCCATCTGGTCCAGATATTGTAACTAATTTAGCTCCTAATTCATTTAATTTCTGTGCAGTTCCCCAAGCAACGTTTCCAAATCCTGATATAGCAACTTCTTTACCTGCTAATTTTTCTCCGTTTGCTTCTAACATTGCATTTGCAAAGAATACTATTCCGTATCCAGTAGCTTCAGTTCTTCCTTGTAATCCACCGTAAGAAAGTCCTTTACCAGTTAAAACACCTTCAAATCTATTTACTAATCTTTTATATTGTCCAAACATATATCCTACTTCTCTTGCACCAACACCTAAGTCCCCAGCTGGTACATCTGTTTCTGGTCCTATATGTCTATATAATTCAGTCATGAAAGCTTGACAGAATCTCATTATTTCTGCATCAGATTTTCCATTTGGATCGAAGTCAGCTCCACCTTTACCTCCACCTATTGGAAGACCAGTTAAACTATTTTTGAATATTTGCTCGAATCCTAAGAATTTTATTATCCCTGGGTAAACGTTTGGCGCAAATCTTAAACCACCTTTATATGGTCCTATTGCACTATTGAATTGGTATCTGTATCCCTTATTTACTTGTACATTACCATTATCATCTGTCCAAACAACTCTAAATGTTATTCCTCTTTCTGGTTCTGTTAATCTTTCTAATATAGCAGCTTTTTCATACTCTGGATGTTTTTCCATTACTGGTGCTAATGAAGATAAAACTTCTTCAACTGTTTGGTGAAATTCTACTTCACCTGGATTATTTTTCTTACAAAGTTCGATACACTCTTGTACGTAATTAGACATTTTATAAAGCCCCCTTAATTAATAAGTAAATTTATTTATCATTCATGTTTGTTATTTAATTGGTAAGATTTTATACTTTCCTTACTCTCAATTGAATTGTAGCATAGTAAAATCCCTATGCGCAATTGAATTTTTGTTTAATTTATAATTTAATTTTTGTTTAATTGATGTTATATTTGACACTATTGTTTTTACTATTTTAAAGTTAAAAACCATAATTACTATTATTTTAAATGTATTTATTTGTTAGATTCTTAATAAGAAGATTGTTAATTCTTACTCATTCATATGAAAATTTTCATATTGTAAAACAGTTTTATTTATGACATATTCACAGTTTTAGGAAAACCTTATCCATGTAATTTTTGTATTTCACTTTAAATCCCATACCTTTCCTTAATTTTCACTAAAATAATTAAACTCATTTAACATATTCAATCTAATCATTACTTAGTTAAAATTTATTCAATATCTACATACTTAATCCGCAATTTATTTTTCAATATTCAGACTATTTAAATTATATAATATAATAAAATTCATAATGTATATTTTTTATTTTTTGTCGAATATATATAAAAATCATATATGTTTTTTATATTAACTATATTATTTAGTTATTATTCCCTACAAATTATCTTTCATTTTATATTTTTACAGGACAAAAAATTTTAAAAAATTTTCAATTAAATTATAAAATAATAAGTTTCAATTACAATTTAATTTAATTTTTATATAATATATGTTTTTTAAGCAAGCTTTTATTTAGATTTTCAATTCATTTATTATCTATTTAGCTCACTTATATAAACTCTTAAAAACCATTTTTATTCCCATTTTACAAGCCTAATTTTCTGTTGTTATATTTGGTAAATTTTGCTATAATGAACTTAATTATATAAGACAAAGGAGGGGTACTAAAATGGCTTATAAAATAACTGACGATTGTATAGCTTGCGGATCTTGTACTGATGAGTGTCCAAACGATGCTATAATATCTGGGGACGATAAATACGAAATAAATGCAGACGAATGTTTAGATTGTGGTTCTTGTGCTGATGCATGTCCAAACGATGCTATAGTATCTGAATAATATCTACATAAAAACTATTCAAGATAATAAATTATCTTGAATAGTTTTTTTTATATAGTTTTCTCATTGTACTTTTTTATCAAATTTTGTTATAATAATATTGCATTATAATTAAACATAACAAGGAGGACCTATCAATGGCTTACAAAATAGGTGATGCTTGCATAAGCTGTGGCGCTTGTGCAGATGAATGTCCAGTAGGATGCATATCAGCTGGAGATGATATCTACGTAATAAATGCAGATGAGTGTATCGAGTGCGGTGCATGTAATAGTGTTTGTCCAGTGGAAGCTCCACAACAAGACTAATTAAAAAAGCTATTCAAATTATATAATATAATTTGAATAGCTTTTTTTAATTTATTATCCTTATAGAAGATCCTCTTTCATTAAGTATGATAATGTAAATAAACTTTCAGTTAAGTTAACGTTTTCTACTATTACATCCTTAGAAACATTTAAGTCAATTGGTGCAAAGTTCCAAATTTCTGTTACTCCTGCATTAACTAGTCTATCTGCTAACTGCTGAGCTCCGTTTTTTGGCACACACAGAATTCCGATATCTATATTATTTTCTTTTATATATTCTTCTATAAAATCCGAATCTAATATTTCAAATTCTCTTATTTTTAATCCTATCACTTTAGGATTAGCATCAAATAATGCCTTTATCTCGAATCCGGCATTTCTAAACCCTGCATAGTTTGCTATTGCTTGACCTAAATTTCCCGCACCTATAAGTACCGCGCTATATGACTTATCTAAACCTAAAATTTTTCCTATTTCAGTGTGTAAGTCTTCGATGTTGTACCCATATCCTTGTTGGCCAAATCCTCCAAAGTTGTTCAAATCCTGTCTAATTTGCGAAGCAGTGAATCCAATTATATCACTTAACTCTTTAGAAGAGATTCTTTGTATATCTTTTTTTAACAAATCCCCTAAATATCTATAGTATTTAGGCAATCTTCTTATAACGGCCATTGAAATATTTTTATTAGCCATTAGTTCACCCCCCTGTATAATTGTTTTGTTATTATTATTTTTGTGAATAGTATAACACTCTTGATTATATTATACCAAAACATTATAATTTTAGATAGTTCAAGGAGGTATAAATTTATGATTGTTTTATCGTGTAACAATTTGTATAAAAGTTTCGGAATAGATTCCATTTTAGAAAATATATGCTTTACAGTAAATGAAGGAAATAAAATCGGTATTATCGGTATAAATGGTACTGGTAAAACTACTTTAATGAAAATAATATCTGGTGAATATGGATACGATGAGGGAGATATATATACTTCTAAGGATTGTGAAATAGGATATTTACAACAAAATACTAACTTCCTTTCTAATAACACTATATTAGAAGAAGTTTTAGAGGTTTTCAAACCATTAATAGATATGGAAAACTATTTAAGAGAGTTGGAGCATAGAATTGCTGAAGAAGGTAGCAAAGATAACTCTTCTATTTTAGAAAAACTTATGAATGATTATTCTCATGCTCTAGAAGATTTTGCTTCTAAAAATGGTTACGGATATAAATCTGAAGCAAAAGGTGTTCTTAAAGGACTAGGTTTTAAGGATGAGGATATGGACAAACCTATAAATATTTTGTCTGGTGGAGAAAAAACTAGAGTACTTTTAGGTAAATTACTCCTAAAAAAACCTACTCTATTATTGCTAGATGAACCTACAAACCACTTAGACTCTGAAGCAATAGAATGGCTAGAGTTTTTCCTTAAGCAATATAAAGGAACTGTTATGCTAATATCTCATGATCGATATTTCTTAGACCAGGTTGTTGATAGAGTATTTGAGATTCATAACAAAAGATTAAAAACTTATAATGGTAATTACTCTAAATTTATAGAGTTATCTAAAGTTGAAAAAGAACTTGAATTAAAAAAATTTGAAGATCAACAAAAAGATTTGAAGAAACAAGAAGAGTCTATTGAAAGATTAAAAGCCTATGGAAGAGAAAAGCATCTAAAAAGAGCACGTAGCAAAGAAAAGGCTTTAGATAAAATAGATGTTTTAGATAAACCTGAAGCATATAGAAAAAAAGCTAAGATTCAGTTTAATCCTTCCATCTCAAGTGGAAATGATGTTCTTCACGTTGAAGATTTATCTATGGCTTATGATGAAAGAGTTTTATTTAAAGGCGTTAATTTCGATATATATAGAGGGGAAAAAGTTGCACTTATTGGACCTAACGGTATAGGTAAATCCACATTATTCAAAATAATAATGAAAGAACTTACTCCTATTTGTGGTGATTTTAAACTTGGAACTAACGTTAATGTTTCTTACTTCCATCAGGAACAAAAAACTTTAAACTTAGATAATACTATTATTGATGAAATTTGGGATAGTAATGAAAAGTTAACTCAAACAGAAATAAGAAGTATGTTAGGCTCTCTATTATTTGAAGATGAAGAAGTATTCAAAAAAATCTCTACCTTAAGTGGTGGTGAAAGAGCCAGAATAGCTATTCTTAAATTAATATTATCTAAGGCAAATTTCTTACTACTAGATGAACCTACTAACCACTTGGATATAGATTCTAAAGAAGTTTTAGAAGAATCCCTAGAAAATTACACAGGTACTATATTCACTATTTCTCACGATAGATATTTTTTAAATACTGTTGTAGATAAAATTTTAGTTTTGGGTGAAAGTGGCATAACTGAGTATCTTGGAAATTATGATTATTATATTAATAAAAAGAGAGAATCTGAAGAAATGTCTGCCATGGTTGAAGTTGAAGAAAAAACTAAAACTCAATTAAAAGAAGAAAAAAGAAAAGAAAAAGAACAACGTGAAAAAGAAAAAAAGAATAAATTTAAAATAAAAAATATTGAACAAGAAATAGAAGATTTAGAAACTAAAATAGAAAAACTAGATAATCTTCTATGCCAAGAGGAAGTTTATTCTAATCCAGATAGGTCTAAAGAAGTAAGCCAAGAAAAAATCACTTTTGAAGACAAACTTTCTTCACTGTATGAAGCTTGGGAAGAATTAGTTTAAAGAAGCATGACTTCCTAACTCAAAAAAAGTCCCGAAAGGGACTTTTTTCTATTTTACAGCTGCAACAACTGACATTTCTACTAATATTTGTTCTCTAGCCATTTTTGCTTCTACACAAGCTCTAGCTGGCTCATGTCCATCTACTATCCAAGCATCGTAAACTGAGTTCATATCAGCGAAATCTTTCATATCTTTTACATATACAGTTATAGATAATATATGTTTTTTATCTGATCCATATTGATTTAATAATTCTTCAACTTTCGCTAAAACACCAGCTGTTTGTTCTTTTATATCTCCTTCTCCGCAAGTTTGTCCACATAAGTAAATTGTATTGTTAAATACAACTGCCTTACTCATTCTTCCATTTCCTTCAAATCTTTGTATACTCATACTAAGTTCCTCCTGTAAATTAAATTGTGTCTATTTTTAAGTTTGGTACTGCATTTAGAGACATATCATCTCTTTTGCCATTTATAAAATTATAATACCCTGCACAACCTATCATAGCTGCATTATCTGTGCACAATGATAATGAAGGATATTTAATTTCTATATCATGCTCTTTCCCCATTTGAGAAATCTTATCCCTAAGAGCTGAATTAGCTGCAACGCCTCCTGATAAAGCAATTGTTTTATAATTTTTTTCTAAAGCAGCTTTTATTGCTTTCGTAGAAAGAACTTCAACAACAGCTTCTTGGAAAGATGCTGCCACATCTTCTACTACAATTTCATTATTTTTCATTTTCTGACCATTTAAGTAGTTCAGTACTGCTGATTTTAATCCACTAAAACTAAAATCATATGAATCGTCTATATAAGCCCTCGGGAAATCTATAGCTTTTTTATTTCCTAATTTAGCAAGTTTATCAATTATTGGTCCACCTGGGTATCCTAAATTCATAGCTCTTGCTATTTTATCAAAAGCTTCTCCTGAAGCATCATCTCTTGTTCTTCCTAGTATTTCATAACGATTGTAATCTTTTACTTCTACTAAATGAGTATGACCTCCAGATACAACTAAAGTTATAAATGGTGGCTTTAAATCTTTGTGTTCAATATAATTCGCACTTATGTGGCCTTGCATATGATTAACCCCTACAAGTGGTTTATTTAAAGAAAATGCCAATGCTTTTGCATAAGAAAGTCCCACAAGTAAGGCTCCTACAAGCCCTGGTCCATATGTAACAGATATATGATCTATATCTTCTAATTCAATATTCGCTGTATCTATTGCTTCTTGGAATACAGCATCAATATTTTCTATATGCTTTCTAGAGGCTACCTCTGGTACAACGCCTCCAAATTTTTTATGTAATTCAATTTGAGTAGATACTATATTTGCTAATATTTCTCTACCATTTTTTAAAATAGCAACTGCCGTTTCATCGCAACTACTTTCCATCGATAATGTTATTATATCCTTCATTTTTACACCTCTTTTAGCTGGTTCCACATAATGATGGCATCTTCTTTGTTATCACTATAATATTCTTTTCTTATACCGCCCATTTTAAATCCATACTTTCTGTATAAATTTTGTGCTACTGTATTAGATGATCTAACCTCTAAAGTCATGGCTACTATATTATTTCCCTTACATAACTTAACCATTTCTTTTACAAGTTTATCTCCAATTTTTTTACCTCTATATTCACTATGAACTGCCACGTTTGTAATATGACCTTCATCAACTACAAACCAAACACCTACATATCCTACTATTTTATCATCTAACTGAGCAACTAAATATCTAGCTAAGTTATTTTTTAATTCTTTTTTTATTGATTCTTTTGACCAAGGATCTACGAAACAATCTTCTTCTACAACATAAACCGCATCCACATCATTCATTGTCATTGATCTTATTATAATATTATTTTCCATCTCTTAACCTCTTTTGCTTTTCTTCATATTGTTCTTCTGCTTGAGATTTTCTGATATACATTGGATTTATGTCATAACAATTATGTACATATATATTTTGTTCAAGTTTATATTTTGCTACAGTACACAAACTACTTGCTTTAGTTATGTTATTTGATGGAGATGATATAGTAATATTTGATATGGCTTCTATTTTTTCTTTATATTTATAAACAGCTTCACCAACTATTACCCATTCTTCACTTGTTACTGATAATTCTTCTAGTAAATCATCAATTTGTATTATACTTATTTTTTCTAATGCTTTACTTTTATTTTCTTCAACTATATATTTACAAGTATAAACTTGATTTCTTTGTGCATCTAATATAGCGCATATATTTTTATTACAAAGATTCATGTTAGCACCTAGTATTTCTAGAGAATTTATACCTATTAAAGGAATATTATTTACATGAGCCATAGCTTTTGCTGTAGCCATTCCTATTCTAAGTCCCGTGAAAGAACCCGGTCCTACACAAATACCTATGGCGTCTATATCCTTAATTTCTATATCACTAAGTTTTAACATATTTTCTATCATAGGCATTAGTTTTTGTGAATGAGTTTTTTTAGTGTTTATACTATATTCACAAATTAACTTGTCATCTTCTAATACTGCCACATTTGCAGCCATGGTAGAAGTATCTATTCCTAGTATCCTCATTATTTAGTCAACTCCTCAACTATTTCTTCGTATTTTTGTCCAAATGGTGTTAGTACCATTTCTCTTCCATTTTCTTTATAATTTAATTCTATTTTTAAATAATCTTCTGGTAGTATGTCTTCAATTATATTTGCCCATTCAATTATACAAACACCTTCTGAATCTATATATTCATCAAATCCAATATCGTACATTTCCTCACTACATCCAATTCTATACACATCAAAATGATATAAAGGTAGTCGACCTTCATATTCATTTACTATAGTAAATGTTGGACTTGTAATATAATCGTCTACTTCTAAAGATTTAGCTAAACTTTGTGTCATCGTAGTTTTTCCCGCTCCTAAATCTCCAATTAAACAAATCACACTACCTGGAAAAAGTAACTTACCTAGTTTTTCTCCAATCTCTCTTGTTTTCTCTTCTTTGTCTAAAAAAATTGTTTTCATTTATATCACCATAAAATCCTTTATTTCTTATAATTAACTTTCATATTATTAATTATTATTGTCAAATCAATCCGTATTTTAGTCATTTCTTTCTTGTGCAACTAGATATTATTATATAATAACCTTCATTTATAATAAAGGGGTTATCTTTATATACTTAAATTCTAAGTTTAATAAATACAAAAAAAGAGCTAAAATAGCTCTTTTTTATTTTAAAACTTATTTACTAAGTATTTTTTCCATCTTTTTGAATAATGGTAGTGTAACTACTGTCATTATACCTGCTTTTAATATATTAAAAGGAGCAATCATCCATATTACAAAAGTCATTAAATCTGTAACTCTTGGATTTATTATAGTTCCCATTTGTATTATTTGTTCTAATGGCATACCATATACTGTTACATATAAAGGTATCATTATAAAGTAATTCATTATACATCCCATAATAGTCATAGCTACTATTCCTACTAATCCTCCAGCTAACACTCCTTTTGTAGTTTTTAGCTTTTTATAAAATAAACATATAATTAATACATAAGACCCACCTATTACTACATTTGCAAATTCTCCAACTCCTCCAGTAGTACTTGCTGTTATTCCTTGAAGTAAGTTTTTAACTATAACTATAGCAAGACCTGCCATTGGCCCTAAAGACATTCCACCAAATATAGCTGGTATATCAGATAAGTCTATTTTTAGAAATGACGGAAATATTGGTAGTGGCACTGCTATAAACATAAGAATATAAGCTATTGCTGATAATACTCCCACCTTTGCTATAGTTTTTGCAGATGATAATCCTGGCTTTCTAATTACATTTTGCATAATATAACCTCCAAATTTTAAATATTTTTCTGAAATTAAAAAAACTCGAAGAATTGTAACCTTCGAGTCTTATGAATATTCAAAATGGATTATGGTATATATCATAATTCTCTTCTCTCATCCAGACTGTACTGTCGGCTTTGGAATCTCACCAAATCATGCTACAAATGTAGCTCGCGGGCTATAACCGCCGGTAGGGAATTTCACCCTGCCCCGAAGATCTTCTATTTTTTTAATTTCTTATTATATTATTATAATAATTAAATAGATACATTATGTCAATATAATATTTTAGACAGCAAAACTCAAAGCATGACTTCAGTTTATTTATTTTTCTTATAAACTATTTTTCCATCTATAATTGTATATAATACATGACTATTTATCTCAAAAGGATTATTGTCCCAAATAACTATATCAGCATCTTTTCCAATTTCAATAGATCCAACTTTATCGTCTATTCCTAATACTTTTGCTGGATTTATTGTTATTGCTTCCAATGCCTTTTCTTCTTTCATTCCATGTTTTATTGCTATCCCTGCACATATAGGCAAGTATTGAATGGGAACGACTGGATGATCTGTCATTAAACAAACATCTAATCCTGCATTTGAAAGAATTCCCGCTGTTTCAAAAGTTAAGTTACGAAGTTCTATTTTAGATCTTTCTGAAAGAGAAGGCCCTACGATTACTGGGTATCCTTCTTCCACCAATTCATCTACAACTAAATGCCCTTCTGTACAATGATCTAGCGTTAATCTTAAATTAAACTCTTTTGCAATTCTTATGGCTGTAAACATATCATCTGCTCTATGAGCATGAGCTTTAAGAGGGATTTGTCTTTTTAGTACTGGTATTAAACTTTCGTATTTAATATCATATTCTGGTTTACTTTCATCGTCTTCTTCTAACTCACATCTTTCAACTTCTTCTAGATATTCCTCTGCCTTTTTCAAATTTTCTCTAATTAAAGCTGCTATAGCCATTCTTGTTTGTGGAGTTTTATCGTCGCTACCATAAACACTTTTAGGATTTTCTCCAAAAGCGATTTTAGCTGCAACGGGATTTTTTATTACCATTTTATCTATAATTCTACCGAATGTTTTTATAGCTATACACTGACCACCCATTACATTAGCACTTCCAGGCGTAGTACAAACTGCTGTTATTCCACCTTGAACTGCTTCTGTAAAGTTTCTATCCATTGGATTTATGCCATCAATAGGATTTAAATGAGGAGTCACAGGGTCTGTTTCTTCGTTACCATCAGCACCTTCTGCTCCCATTCCATCTTCCCAAAGACCTAAATGCGTATGTGCATCTATAAAACCTGGCAATACTAAACACCCATTTGCATCTATTACTTGTGCATCCAAAGGTGCTACTATTTCATCACCAATTTCTATTATTTTTTTATTATCTATAAGAATATTACTATTTATTATTCCTTTAGTTACTGTATTTATTGTTCCATTTTTTATGAATATCACTTATTCTCCTCCATTATTAAAGCTTCATAGATAAGGCAACTCTTTGTTTATCCAAATCTATTCCTATTACTTTAACATCTATTATATCCCCAACAGAGCAAATTTCCATTGGATCTTTTACAAATTTATTACTCATTTGTGATTTATGAACTAAACCATCATTTTTTATTCCTATATCAACGAATACTCCGAAGTCTACAACATTTCTAACAGTTCCTTTTAAAATCATACCTTCTTTTATGTCTTCTATCTTCAATACATCTGTTCTAAGTATAGGCTTCATTCCATCTTCTTCTCTAGGGTCTCTACCTGGTTTTTTAATCTCTAAAATAATATCTTTTAAAGTTAATTCTCCCACACCTAAATCTTCACTTAATTGTTTTAAACCTATTTTTTCTACTTTCTCTTCTATATCAGATATATTTCTATTTTTTATATCATCTAAAGAGCATCCTAATATTTCTAACATTTTCTTACAAGTATCATAACTTTCTGGATGGACTCCTGTATTATCTAATGGATTTTTACCATCTTCGATTCTCATAAATCCAGCACATTGAACAAACGCTGAAGGTCCTAGTCTTTTTACCTTCTTAAGTTCTGTTCTTGATTTAAATGATCCATTTTCTTCTCTATAAGTAATTATATTTTTAGCTACAGCTTTACTTATTCCAGCTATATGTTCTAAAAGTGAGTATGAAGCTGTATTTAAATCTAATCCAACTTTATTTACCGAATCTTCTACTACTCCATCTAAAACTTCTTTTAGCCTCTTTTTATTTAAATCATGTTGATATTGTCCAACACCAATACTTTCTGGATCTATTTTTACAAGCTCTGCAAGAGGATCCTGAAGTCTTCTTCCTATAGATATAGCTCCTCTTATAGAGACATTTATATCTGGATGCTCTTCTGCTGCCAATTCAGATGCGGAGTAAATTGATGCTCCTGCTTCATTTACTATAATGTATTGAGTATCTACACCTAATTCTTTTATTAAATCTGATATAAGACTTTCTGATTCTCTTGATGCTGTACCATTTCCTATGGCTATAACATCTATTTTATGATTTTCTATTAATCTTTTTAGTGTTTTCTTAGTTTGTTCTACTTTACCTTGTGGTTTGTGCGGATATACTATCTCTTCATCTAAGAATTTTCCACTGGCATCAACCACTGCTATTTTACATCCATTAACATATCCTGGGTCAAATCCCATAACTACTTTTCCCTTTAGTGGTGGTTGTAATAAAAGATTTTTTATATTTTCACCAAATACACTTATGGCTCTCTCTTGAGCCAATTCTGTCAAATGATTTCTAACTTCTCTTTCTATTGACGGAAATATTAATCTTTTATAAGCATCTTCTATGGCTGCTACTAATATTTCTTTATTTTTAAAGTTATTTTTATTTATATATTGATTTTCTATATATTTTAAAATTCTATCATTATCTATTTCTAGTTTAACTTTTAAGAATTCTTCTTTTTCTCCTCTATTTATTGCAAGCACCCTGTGAGAAGCCATATTGCTTACTCTTTCACTAAAATCATAGTACATATCATAAACAGATTTTTCATCCTTAGTATTTTTAGTTACTATAACTCCATATTTTAAAGCATTTTCTCTCATATATTTTCTTATTTGTGCATTATCAGAAATTATTTCTGCGATTATATCATTTGCTCCTTTAAGTGCATCTTCTACAGATAAAACTTTTTTCTCTTCGTCTATAAACTTTTCTGCTTCTGAATTTATATCAGCTATACTTTTTTCTAAAATTAATAAAGCTAAATCTTCTAAGCCCTTTTCTTTTGCTATTGTTGCCCTTGTCCTCTTTTTTTGTTTAAAAGGAGCATAAATATCTTCAACCTCTTGTAATGTATTAGCTTTCACTAAGCTTTTTACTATTTCCTCTGTTAATTTTCCTTGCTCTTCTATTATTCTTTTTACATCTTCTTTTCTAGATTGTAAATTTCTTAAATACGTTAATCTATCATTAAACTGTCTTAGTATAACGTCACTCATTTCTCCTGTCATTTCTTTTCTGTATCTAGCAATGAAAGGTATTGTATTCCCTTCGTCTATAAGTTTAATAACATTGTCAATTTGTTCATCCCTTAGATTAAACTCTGATTTTAAAATTTCATTAATATTCAACTTTAACCTTCTTTCTAAAAATAAGGCTTAAGAATATTATTATTCTCAAGCCCTATGTTTTAATTATTTATTAATTTTGTTCATTTTTAAATACTCGTTTATAAATAAATCTATATTTCCATCTAGTACACTATCCACATTGCCTACTTCACAGTTTGTTCTGTGATCTTTTACTAATTTATAGGGTTGAAAAACATATGATCTTATCTGGCTTCCCCAGGTAATCTGAGAATACTTACCTTGTATATCTTCTATTCTTTCTTTTTGTTCTAATTCTTTTAGGTGAATTAATTTCCCTTTTAGCATTTTCATAGCTGTCTCTCTGTTCATTAGCTGAGATCTTTCATTTTGACACTGAACTATTACTCCTGTAGGTAAATGAGTTATTCTCACTGCAGAATCTGTAGTGTTTACATGCTGTCCTCCAGCACCAGAAGCTCTGTAAGTATCAATTTTCAAATCTGATGGATTTAATTCAATGTCTATATCATCATCCAATTCTGGAGTAATATCCACTGAAACAAAAGATGTATGCCTTTTTCCTGATGTATCATAAGGTGATATCCTTACAATCCTGTGAACACCTTTTTCACTTTTTAAATATCCATAAGCATTTAAACCTTCAATTAACAAGGTTACACTTTTAATTCCTGCTTCAGTATCTGGTAGGTAATCTAAAGTTTTAATTTTAAAGTCTTTATTATTTGCATATCTTGTGTACATTCTAAGAAGGATTTGTGCACAATCTTGAGCATCTAATCCACCAGTACCTGCATTAATAGATAATATGGCATTGTTTTTGTCATACTCCCCATTTAAAAGAGTTTTTATTCTTACCTTGTCTAGTTCACTTTGAATACTTTGGATCGATGATTCTATTTCTTTCTCAATAGAATCATCATCATCTTCCATTGCCATTTCTAGCAATATTTCTATTTCTTCTAGTCCATTTTGTAAACTTTCATATTCTTCTATAGTGTCTTTTAAAGATTTATTTTTTTGTAATATTTTTTGTGCTCTTTCATTATCATTCCAGAACTCTTGCTTAGCGATTTCTTCTTCCAATGACTGAACTTCTTTATTTAGGCCATCTATGTCAAAGAGAAACCCTCAAATCTTTTAAATTTACAGACATTTGTTGTAATTCTTGTCTGTATTCTTGTTCATTTAGCATTTGAACCCTCCAAACTATTTTCCGCAACAATGTTTAAATTTCCTACCACTTCCACAAGGACAAGGCTCATTTCTTCCCACAGTTTTTTCTTTAACCACAGGAGATTTATCAGCTAAATCACTTGGTGATGATAAAGTATCAACATCTACTACTGATTTTCTTTCTTTTGGTTGTTGCTCTATAGTTATATTAAATAAATATCTTACTGTATCTTCTTGAATATGTTTAACCATATCGTCAAACATATCAAAACCTTCCATTTTGTATGCAATAACTGGATCTTGTTGTCCTAATGCACGAAGACCTATACCTTGACGTAATTGATCCATTGCATCAATATGATCTATCCAGTGATTATCAACACATTGAAGAAGTATAATTCTTTCTACTTCTCTCATTCTTTCAGAACCTATTAGTTCTTCTTTTTCTCTATATACATCATGAGCTATTTCATAAATTTTATCACTTAATTCTTGTGTTTTTAATCCTTCAAGTCCTTCTATATCTAAGCTGCCTTTTGGCATAAATAACCCATATAAATATGATTTTAAGTTTTCTAATTCTACACCTTTATCTCCTACATAAGCAGCAACTGCAGAACTAATTATATCTTTTATCATACCTTGAATTTGCTCATTTATGTCTTCACCTTCTAAAACTCTTCCTCTTTCATCATATATAACTTGTCTTTGCTTATTCATAACATCATCATATTGAAGAACGTGTTTTCTTATACCAAAGTTTCTTCCTTCAACTTTCTTTTGAGCATTTTCTATAGATTTAGTTAACATTTTATGTTCAACTGGCATATCGTCCTCTAAACCTATTTTTTCTACTACACCTTGAATTCTTTCACTTCCGAATAATCTCATAAGTTCGTCGTCTAACCCAATGTAGAATCTTGAGCTACCTGGATCTCCTTGACGACCTGAACGTCCTCTTAACTGGTTATCTATTCTTCTAGATTCATGTCTTTCAGTACCTATGATTGCTAAACCACCAGCTTTTCTAACTTCTTCTTGTTCTTGTTTAGCTTGTTCTTTATATTTTTCATATAAATCATCAAATGTACGCTTAGCTTTTGCCAGTTCTTCATTTTCTGCTAATTCAGTTTCTTCTATATGAGTGTCTACTCTTTTTATTGCAGATTCAGTAAATCCTTGTCTTTTTAACTCTTTTTTAGTTAAGAATAATGGATTCCCACCTAACATAATGTCCGTACCACGACCAGCCATGTTAGTTGCTATAGTAACAGCACCTAATCTACCAGCTTGAGCAACTATTTCCGCCTCTTTTTCGTGATTTTTAGCATTTAATACCTCATGTTTTATTCCTCTTTTTTTAAGGATTTGAGATAGTTTTTCTGATTTATCTATTGATACTGTACCAACTAATATTGGTTGTTTCTTTTTATTTCTTTCTAATATTTCATCAGCTATTGCGTTAAATTTACCATTTTCATTTTTGTAAACAACGTCTGCTGAATCTTCTCTTTGAACTGGCTTATTTGTAGGAATTACAACAACGTCCATTTTGTAGATTGATTTAAATTCTTCTTCTTCAGTTTTAGCTGTACCAGTCATACCTGCAAGTTTCTTGTACATTCTAAAGAAGTTTTGGAATGTTATTGTTGCAAGAGTTTTAGATTCTCTTTGTACATGTAAACCTTCTTTTGCTTCTATAGCTTGGTGTAAACCTTCTGAGTATCTTCTACCAAACATTAAACGTCCAGTAAACTCATCAACTATTACAATTTCTCCATCTTTAGCTACATAGTCTACATCTTTTTTCATTATTGCATGGGCTTTCAACGCTTGAGTTATATGATGATATAATTCTGTATGCTCTATATCAGTTATATTTTCAACATTAAAGTAAACTTCAGCTTTCTTTATACCTGATTCTGTTAAAGATGCAGCTTTTTGTTTTTCATCTATATCATAATCTCCATCTGAGAAATGTGCTTCTTTTTCTTCTTTAGTTTTTTCTTGCTCTGTTTTACTTGGAGCTTTTAATGTTAATACGAATGTATTTGCATCTGTATATAAGTGTGTAGATTTATCTCCAGGTCCTGATATTATAAGGGGAGTTCTAGCCTCATCTATTAATATAGAGTCAACCTCATCCACGATTGCATAGTTTAACTCTCTTTGAACCATTTGTTCTTTATGAATAACCATGTTATCTTTTAAATAATCAAATCCGTACTCATTATTAGTTCCGTATGTAATGTCACAATTGTATTGTTCTCTTCTTACTTCTGGAGTTTGTCCATGAACTATAACACCCACAGTAAGTCCTAAAAATTCATAAACTTTACCCATATCTTCCTTATCACGTTTTGCTAAGTAATCATTTACTGTAACAACATGTACACCTTTACCTTCAAGGGCATTTAAATATACTGGTGCTGAAGCAACTAAAGTTTTACCTTCACCAGTTTTCATTTCAGCTATTCTACCTTGATGAAGGACCATTCCACCTATAAGCTGAACATCATATTGTCTAAGACCTAAAACTCTTTTTGATGCCTCTCTTACTACTGCAAAAGCTTCTGGTAATATATCATCTAATGTTTCGCCTTTTAATAATCTTTCCTTAAATTCGTTTGTCATATTTTTAAGTTCTTTGTCTCTCATAGACTCGAACCTTGGTTCCATCTCATTGATTTTTTCAGCAATCTTTTGGAAATTTTTTAATTCTTTTTTATCTGCCATATTAAATAAATTATCTAAAAAACCCATTATATGCATCTCTCCTCATTGTATTATTATACTATTATACATTTTAACATAAAAATTCATGATTTAATATTAAATATTAACTTAATCATGCATTATCATACTTCCTGAATATAGTTTTAACCACTCTTTAATATTTATTTAAAATTCATCATCTTTTGATGGTGCTATATATTCATAAGCCTGATCATGACTTAGTTTTTCAACACTTTCTAACTTTCTATTAATTTGTCTTGTTCTAGTTCCTACTAATTTATCTATTTCTGAACTAGCTTGATTCAATTTACTCTGAGCAGCATTTAATACTGTCTCAAATTTAGAGAATTCTGTTTTAACTGCGCCAAGTACTTTCCATACTTCACTAGAATGTCTTTCTATCGCTAAAGTTTTGAATCCCATTTGTAAACTATTTAAAAGCGCTATTAATGTTGTTGGCCCTGTTATATTAATTTTAAAATCTCTTTGTAAGTCCTCCACTAATTGCTGACGTTTAATAACTTCTGCGTATAAACCTTCTGTTGGTAAAAATAAAATACCAAACTCTGTAGTATTAGGTGGATCTATATACTTATCTCTAATATCTTTAGCTGACTTTTTAATAAATTTTTCTAATTCTTTAGAAGCGCGATCTATTAAACCTTGATTTCCTTCTTCATAAGCGTCTATTAGCTTATTATAAATGTCCAAAGGAAATTTTGCATCTAGAGGCAAATATATTGTATCTTTTGTTTCATCTTTACCAGGAAGCTTTATTGCAAATTCCACGGTTTCTCTAGAACCTTTTTTTGTAATAATATTTTTAGCATACTGTTCTGCCCCTAAAAACTGTTCTAATATACGTTCTAACTGAATTTCTCCCAACACGCCTCTTGTTTTAACATTGGAAAGTACTTTTTTTAAATCCCCGACTCCCGTGGCTAAAGTTTGCATTTCTCCTAAACCTTTATAGACTTGCTCTAGCCTATCATTAACCATTTTAAACGATTCGCCTAATCTTTTTTCTAGAGTGTTTTGTAACTTCTCATCTACTGTTACCCTCATTTTTTCTAGATTATCTTCTGTTGACTTAGTTAGCTTTGTGAATTTATCTTCTGTTACCTGTGTTAATTGATTTAACTTTTCATTTTGTAACTGAGCAAGATTGTCTAAGCTTTTCATCATATTTTCATTAAAAGAATTTAATGTATTCTCCAAACTTTTTGAATTTATATCAAATTGATTTTGTTGAAGTGTAGAGAGATTCATAATATGCCTTGATATAGATGATGTTAAACTATCTATAGAAACTTTCATTTCTTGCCTATTTTCTTGTTCGTTCCTTCTTGACTCTTCTCTATTTGTGTAAAATTCTTGTCTAGATAGTTTTTCCATACTATCAAATTTCTTTTCTATACCTTCACTAAATTTTTCTATGTTTGCATCCTTAGGCCTTGTACATATGAAGATATTTATGATTAAAAGCACTATTACTATAATAAGTAATATCTCTGTCAAAATATCAGCTCCTTTTCTCCCCCTTATATTATAATCTTTCGTATTTGTTAAATTTTGCATGCCACATTTTATATGATAACAAAATATAGTTTTTTACTCAATAATCTACATATTAATAGTATAAGCCTTTATTTATCTTTCAAAACTTAAAGTTAATTCTACTTACGCTTTTTAACAACATTCATATTCTATTTTAATTATTAAAAATAAATATTCTATTCAATATAAAAAGGCTATCGATAAAATTATCGATAGCCTTGAATATTTTTAATAACTAATTATGTTATTCATGCTCTATTAAACCATAACCACCATCTTCACGTTTATATACTATAGATATTTCATCACTATCTATATTTCTAAACATATAGAATCCATGCTCTATTAATTCCATTTGTAGTACTGCCTCTTCTGGACTCATTGGTTTCATATCGAATTTTTTACGTCTTTCTATTACTATATCTAAACTTTCATCATCTTCTTCTATTCCTTCATCAATTTGGAATCTAATACTTTCTTCCTTAGATTGATGTTTATCTTGTAGTTTATTTTTATATCTTCTTATTTGTTTTTTAAGTTTGTCATAAACAACATCAATGGCCGCATATAAATTTTCTTCACTATCTTCTGCTCTAATTATTGGTCCACTTATAGGGATAATTGTTACTTCTATTTTTTGAGCTGCTTTTTTTGCACTTACAGTTACTTTTACTTCAGTTTCTGGATTAAGATAACGTTCTAACTTTCCTAACTTATCTTCTATTGCATTTTTGATTCCATCTGTAAGTTCTAATTTTTTTCCTGATATTATTATTTTCATAAGAACATCTCCCTTCACTTATGTAAAGCACATGTAATTTTATACTTTACTTTGTGTATTAGTATTTATGCTTTAATAATATATTCTATATTAATTGTTTTTCTCCTTTTTTTTTATTGTTAACTTTTTATTTTTTTATATACTGTCATAAAAAATAGTTTTATGTATTTTTTTATTTATTTTTATACTAATGTGGATTATTAATCAACATTAATTGTGGATAATGTTGATAACTTTGTTGATAACTTTAGTGATTGTGTATATTATCTAATTTTAATACCTAACATTTATCCACATATAGTAATTATACATTGTTAATTATTTTATTCATTAATCACAATCATAATTTAATCTTATTTTCACTGTGTTGATAGACTTTATTTAATATAGATATATATTTTTATTTTATGCAATTTCATTAATATCTATAAACATTTTTTAAAAATCATTTTCTTTTTTGGTAAAAAAAAAAGTACCTCTATAGGTACTTATTGTTTCAGCTGACCTGGTCTTTGACCCCACACTCGCCTACTGCAGCTTTCGCTCGGGTTTGCCTCACTACTAACCATCTCGATTTTAATACCGGTAGGTCTTACATCTAAGACGCACCATGATCATTAACCCAATTTTTAGTGTTAACTTACGTGGATCCTTTCGCCTGCGTCTGGCTTGGACTTGCAACCACAGACCTGAAACATATTACTATTTTAACGGCTTAAAACAATTATGTCAATAGAATTTTATTCCTTTACGTATACATCTACACAGGTTGTAAGCAATGTAAATATACATATATTGTTTACAGAGTTTATTTTCAATACTTTTGATATTTCATTTGCAGTTGATCCTGTAGTAAAGATATCATCTATTAATATTACATTTTTATTTTTAATAAGATTAATATTCTCTTTTACCTTAAAACCATTTTTTAATTCTTTTTCTCTATCTTCTTTATTCAATTTATATAACTTTTTTGTATCTTTTTCTCTACTAATACAATCTATCGCAGGTACATTAATCAAGTCACTTAATTTATTAGCTATCTTTTCTGCTTGATTAAATCCTCTTTTCTTTAACCTTTTTTTATGTAAAGGTACAAACAATATGTAATCAGCCTTTATATCTTCTAATAGAATCTTTTCTTTCATTAAGTAGGCTACGTACCTACATAAATAAGTTTTACTTTTATATTTAAAATCTAAAATTAATTTTTTACTTATATCATCATATTCTATACATGCGATTGCCTTATCAAAATAAAAAGTTTTATTATAACAATAGTTACAGTCAATTAAACTTTCTCTTTCCAAATTTCTATTTACTATAGGTTTTCCACATTTGTTGCATCCATCTAAAATAAATCTTAGCTCCTTAAAACAACTTCTACAAAGAGAATAAGGATTCTTTAGTTTTATAGGATTATCACAAATTATGCAAGTTATATTTCTAGGATAAATATAATTTATTGCAATTTTAATAGTTTCCTTTATATTATTTGGAATTAACTTTGATATAAGTTTCATTATTATTTACTTAACAGCCCTTCTTTTATAAATTTATTTAATTTATATGATAAATTAGAGTATCTGTCATTTATTCTATTGTTTTTAATCATCTGTTCTAAGTATTTAACATCACCTACTAATACAACAAGCTTTTTTGCTCTAGTAACTGCTGTATAAAGTAAATTACGACTTAACAACATAGGTGGTGCCCAAACTATGGGTATAACTACTACTGGGAATTCACTTCCTTGACTTTTATGAATTGTTGTACAAAAACTATGATCAAGCTCGTCTAGTTCATCATATTTATAAGAAGCAATTTTTATCTTATCAAAAAGTACAAAAACAGTTTTCTTATCTTTATCTATATGAAATATATATCCAATATCTCCATTATATATACCTTCTCCCTTATCACTTTTGTCCTCTGTTTCCCATTTTTTTGTGTAGTTATTTCTAATTTGCATCACCTTGTCCCCCACCCTAAAAATTCTTTTGGCAAACTGTTCTTCTTGTTTATACTTATTAGGTGGATTTAGATATTTTTGCAATTCTATATTTAAGTTATTTACCCCCAAGTCGCCTTTTCTCATTGATGTTAATACTTGTATGTCTTTTAATTTATCAAATTTATAAAACTTAGGAAGTCTTTCACTTACAAGCCCTATTATTTCATTTAAAATTTCTTCATTGTTTTTTTTTCTTAGGAAGAAGAAATCTTTGTTTTTTACATTTAAAAATAGCGGCTCTCCATTGTTTATTTTATGAGCATTAACGACTATCATACTTTCTCTTGCTTGTCTAAATATTTCATTTAATCGTACAGTTTTTATTACATTGGAATCAATAATGTCTTTTAGAACATTTCCTGCTCCTACTGACGGTAATTGGTCACTATCTCCTACTAAAAGTAATCTTGTTCCTAATTTTACAGCTTTTAAAAGATTGTACATTAATATAATATCAACCATAGATGCTTCATCCAATATTATCACATCAGCATCTATTGGATCTTCTTCATCTTTAAAAAAGACTAGTTCATCACTGTCTGTAGCAAATCCCATTTCTAGCAATCTATGAATAGTTTTAGCCTCTTTATTTGAGGTTTCACTCATTCTCTTAGCTGCTCTACCTGTTGGAGCACATAGCAATACTTTTTGATCATTATTTTCAAATATTTTTATTATAGTATTTATCGTTGTAGTTTTTCCTGTACCAGGGCCACCTGTAATAATTGTTACTCCATTATTTATAGATTCTTTTACTGCTAAGATTTGATTATTCGCCAAACTTATTCCATCTTCTTTTTCAACAACTTTTATTTCTTCTTCTATATTAATCCGTAAATCCTTCGTTTCATGTTGAGATAACTTTATTATTTCTTTGCATACACCATTTTCGCATATATAGTACATCATTAAATAGATAAGTATTTCTCCGTTCATATTTTCTAAATGTATTTTTTGGTCATATGCCAAATACATAATTCCATTTTCCACATATTTAGATTCTATACCTAAAATTTTAACTGATTGTTCAATCAATATTCTTTTAGGTAAATATGTATGACCACTTCCCAAGCTTTGGTTTAAAGTAAATAAAATACCCTGCATAATTCTATCTGGAGAATATTTGTCTATACCTATTTTGCTGGCAATATCATCGGCAATTCTAAATCCTATACCTCTTACTTCTTCTGCTAATCTATATGGATTTTTATTTATCACTTCCAAGGATTTATCTTTATATTTTTTATATATTCTTAAACAATAATTAGGAGTTATTCCATAAGGAGATAGTTGTATTATTATATTTCTAAGTTCTCTATTTTCTTCATAGCTTTCTTGGATTTGTTTTACTTTCTTCATACCTATTCCTTCTACTTCAGTTAATCTTTCTGGAGTATTTTGAATAATATCTAAAGTATCAACACCAAATTTATCTACTATTCTTTTAGCCATTTTTTCGCCTATTCCATGTATCATACCAGAAGATAAATAAACATAGATACCCTCAAGAGAAGATGGTGTAACGGGTATAAAACTTTGCACCTCGAATTGAGATCCATAAATTTTATGATTCACCCATTTTCCTTCTATTTCTATGCTTTCTCCTACAGATAAAGTTGGCATACACCCTACAATAGTTATTTCATCATTTTCATTGGCTAAAGAGGCTATGGTATAACCATTTTCTTCATTTTTAAAGACTATATCACTAACCATTCCTTGTAATTTTTCCATTTCAATTCTCCTAAAATCATTTATTAACGCCTACTTATAATTATTGGTATTATAAATATATTTTATGTTATCACTTAATGTAAAAAAAATAAAGAGCCGTATTTTATACAACTCTTTATTATTTATGTTAATCATTAAAATTATTTTATTGAAGATTGTTCTCTTAATGCTTCAGCTTTATCAGTTCTTTCCCATGGTAAATCCACGTCAGTTCTTCCAAAGTGACCATAGGCAGCTGTTTGTCTGTATATTGGTTTTCTTAAGTCTAAGTCTCTTATTATAGCACCTGGTCTTAAGTCAAAGTTTTTGTTGATTAATTCAACTAATTCAGCTTCAGAAACTTTTCCAGTTCCAAAAGTATCTACAAATATAGATAAAGGTCTAGCAACGCCTATAGCATAAGCTAGTTCTATTTCACACTTATCTGCAAGTCCTGCAGCTACTATATTTTTAGCAACGTATCTTGCAGCATATGCAGCAGATCTATCAACCTTAGTTGCATCTTTTCCTGAGAATGCTCCACCACCGTGTCTAGAATATCCGCCATAAGTATCTATTATTATTTTTCTTCCTGTTAAACCAGTATCTCCTTGTGGACCACCTATAACGAATCTTCCTGTTGGATTTATATAAATTTTAGTTTCATCATCTAATAAATCTGCTGGTATAACTTCTTTTATTACTAACTCTATTAAATCTTTTCTTATAGTATCATTGTCCACATGTTCACTATGTTGAGTAGATATTAATATAGTATGTACTCTTATCGGCTTATTTCCATCATACTCTACCGTAACTTGAGTTTTACCATCCGGTCTCAAATAATCTACTATTTCATTTTTTCTTATTTCTGTTAATCTTCTAGATAACTTGTGTGCTAAAGATATAGGTAATGGCATTAATTCTGGAGTTTCATTACATGCAAATCCGAACATTATACCTTGATCTCCTGCTCCTATAGCTTCAATTTCTTCTTCTGTTTGTTCTCCACTTTTACTTTCTAAAGCTTCATCAACACCCATAGCTATATCTGATGACTGCTCATCTATAGCAGTTATAACAGCACACGTTTGGCTATCAAACCCATATTTAGCTCTTGTGTATCCTATTTCATTTACTGTCTCTCTAACTACTTTTTGTATATCTACATAAGCATTTGTAGATATTTCCCCTGCTACTAATACTAATCCTGTTGTTGTTGTTGTCTCACAAGCTACTCTTGATAAAGGATCCTTCTCTAATAAAGCATCTAATATTGCATCTGAAATTTGGTCACACATTTTATCTGGATGACCTTCAGTTACTGATTCCGATGTGAATAAATGTCTTGACATTGTATTTCCTCCTTTTATTATCTATTTTTGTCAATTTGGGTAAAAATAAAACCTCTTCTTTAACAGAAGAGGTTAATTATCACATAAAAATTATAATTAACTAACCTCATCTCTCTAACGTTTCCGTTAAGTAGGATTTAGCACCGTCCCCCATATGGGAGTGGTTGCTGGGCTTCACAGGGCCTGTCCCTCTGCCTCTCTTGATAAGGTGTAATCACGATTACACATATATTTTATTATTACTTTTAACAAGTATATGATAACCCTTTTTTTTTATAGTGTCAAGAATTTATTTATTTTAAGAACACTATTTAGGCTTTTATCATATGATTCTGTATAAGTATTTTATGTTGATTAAAGTTATGTATTTTTTTATTATGTAGTTCATATATTTTTGAAGGGAGGTAAGTTCCTATGTATTTAGCCAAAGTGCATTATAAAAAAGAAAATGTTATAGAAATATTAAGCTTAATACTCAAAGATATAATTAATGAAAATACCGTTGTTATTTGTATAGGAACAGATCGTGCTATAGGAGATGCTTTAGGTCCTTTAGTCGGTACTATGCTTAAAAATAGCGACTTTAAATACCCAGTTTACGGTACCCTAGATAATCCTATTCATGCCTTGAACATATATGAATCTTTTGATCAAATAAAAGAAAAGCATCCTAACAGTGAATTCTTAGCTATTGATGCCTGTTTAGGTTCTATAAATAATATAGGAAACATCCAAATTAGAAAAGGACCAATTCTACCAGGTAAAGGCGTAGGTAAAAAACTCCCGCAAATTGGATCTCATTCAATTGTAGGTATTGTAGATAAAGTAGATGAAAATAATAGATTTTCATTTAATAATGTTCGACTTCATTTTATTTTAGAATTGGCTGAAACTATTGCTCTATCAATCTTACTCTCAACCTAAATAGAGTCATCTCTGTACTTATATTAAAAAGGGCTGTACATACTAATTAAAATTATTATGCCAGCCCTTTTATACTATTTTTTATTTCTTCTTTTAAATGTTCCACCTGTTTCTAGTAAATCTAAAGTACTTAATGATGAGCCTGTTCCTCTTGCAACACAAGATAAAGGTTCATCAGCAACGATTACATTAATCCCTGTAGCTTCTTCAATTCTCTTATCTAGATTTCTTAATAAAGCCCCTCCGCCAGTCATTACTATACCAGACGTACTTATATCCGCTGCCAATTCAGGTGGTATTTTTTCTAATACAACTCTAGTTGTAGCTACTATTTGCTTTATACATTCTTCTAAAGCTTCTGCTATTTCTTGTGAACTTACTTCTATAGTTTCTGGTAAACCTTTTATTATGTTTCTACCACTTATTTTCATAAATTGTTCTTCACTATCTTTCATTGCTGTTCCAATTTCTACTTTTAGCTTTTCTGCACTTCTCTCTCCTATAAGAAGATTATGCTTTTTCTTAATATACGCTACTATGGCAGTATCAAACTTATCTCCGCCTATTTTTATTGAGTCACTAACTACTGCCCCTCCAAGAGATATAACAGCTATGTCTGTAGTTCCTCCACCTATATCTATTACCATATTTCCATTTGGTAAAGATATATCCATACCCGCACCTATTGCTGCTGCAATTGGTTCTTCTATTATATATACTTCTCTTGCTCCTGCTTCTCTAGTTGCTTCCTCTACTGCTCTTTTTTCAACTTCTGTTACACCTGTTGGTACACATACCATTATTCTTGGCATTACAAGTCTTCTAAATCCTTTTTTCTCAACTATCTTTTCTGTAAAGTATTTTAACATTTTTTCAGTTGCTTCATAATCAGAAATAACACCATCTTTTAACGGTCTTATTGCCACTATATTGGCAGGTGTTCTCCCTATCATTTTTCTTGCTTCATTTCCAACTGCTAAAACTGTATTTGTATTTTTTTCAATTGCAACTACCGACGGCTCTTCTAGTACTATGCCCTTACCATCCACATATACTAAGACATTTGCCGTACCTAAATCTATTCCTATATCTGCTCCAGCCATATTTTCACTCCTTTTATTATTCATATATATTAAACTTTATTTGATTTCTCTTAAAGACCTCTATGTTACAAGATATACAAAAAAATAATATAAGTCAAGAAAAAAATGCAGGTTTTGTCCTATATTTTTTACCTATAATATTTTTATTTTTGTTTTATATTATTATTTATTTTTATAATTTAATTTTTTTGATTTTCGTGTCGTTTTTTAGCATAAAATCTGAATAACATTATTATATTGAAATCTTTAAAAATCAAAAAAGTGCAGGATATACCTACACTTTTTTTTCGCTTTCATATTTAAGCTTAGTTGCCATACCACCTCGAATATGTCTTTCTGATTTATTCTTTTCTAAAACTCTCTTAACCTCTAAAGCTAGAGAAGGATTGATTTCTTCTAATCGTTCCGTTACATCCTTATGAATAGTACTTTTACTTACACCAAAAGTTTTAGCGGTTTGTCTTACTGTTGTATTTTTTTCTAATATATATTTTGCTACAATAACTGCCCTTTCCTCTATATAGGATCTCACTCCCTTCCCCCCTAACATCATATCCTTATTGATATATATGAGAGAAAGTCAAAAAATATAACAGGCCCAATCAAATATGATTGAACCTGTTAAGCTTTATTCTAATAAACTCATTGGATTAATAGCTGTGTTATTTTTGTATGCTTCTAAGTGAACATGTACTCCACTTAAACATTCTACATCACTAGTATTACCTGCATACCCTATACATTGGCCTTCTTTTATTTCATCGCCTTTTTTTACTGTAATATTCTTACCTAAACTAGAATATACAAATACAGTATCTTTACCAGATTTAATTTTTACAGACATACCATATTCATCGTCATCATATACATCTAATACTGTACCAGGAGTTAGTGATTTAACTTCTTGATTTTCATTTGCTTCTATGTCTATCGCCTTATGTATTTCCCAAACTTCTAAAGTTTCTGAATAGCTTGGCTCTTTTTCTGAATAATCTCTTATTACTTGATTTCCTAAGTAGCTTATTTTGTTATGTTCAGCTTCTTTTGCTTTTGCTAAGTTTTGATCAGAATCTGTAGCAGTTGGAAGAACATCATTTTTTTCATCTTCAGTTAAATGTATTTCATCTTCACTTTTTGTTGGAGTATTCTTCGATAATAAATTATCTACATTTTTGTTAGTAAACCAAATTCCTCCAATGGCTAAAATACAGATACATATAAATAAGGATAAATAAAAAGCATCCTTTTCTAATAATTTCTTTTTCATGTTGTACCTCCAAATATATTAATACATATTTAGATTATTAACTAATAATTAATATTTATACAACATTTTTACATTTTTGGTATATTAATACATATCTTTTATTTCACTATCTTTAAAATAGTGAAACAATATATCATAATACTTATATCCTTTCTTTGCCATTCCTTCTGCGCCCCATTGACTCATTCCTACACCATGACCATAGCCTTTTACATTGAAGTTTATTTCATCATTATTATAATTTATAGTAAAGTTAGCGGAATTCAAATTCAATATTTTTCTCATATCAGTCCCACTTATTTTAACATTTCCTACTTCAACTGTTTTTACACATCCACCTTCCGTCCTGTTCACTATACTTACTTGTTTATCTAATTTGTCTAAAGATATGTTTATCTGCGGATATATATTTTTTATGTATTTAATAAACTTACTCTTTTTTATTGAGTAAGTAGTTGAGTATTTAGGTGATTGTTCTTCAAATGGGCTATTAACAGATACTAAATATGGATATTGGGTAGAGAAAACATCTTTGCTATTTTCAGTTTTACCTGAAGAAGTTGAAAAATATAAAGGTAAAATTGCCTTATCATCATAAGTCACAATTTGACCCTTAGTATCATCTACGGCTTTTTTTACTTTAACATAATCACCTTCTATCCAATCTTCGCCCTTCACCTTTTTTAAATCCTTATATGATGTGTAAGCTTGGCAGTGAGCAGAGTTTGTACAAACTGTTGCATTTTTGTGTCCAGATGTAATGTTATTTTCCATTTTATACATAACATAAGTTCTCGCAGCTATAGCTTGAGCTTTTAAAGCTTCTACATCAAATGTTGATGGCATTTCACTAGACAATACTCCATAGAGGTATTCTTCAATATCCATTTTCTCTATTTTATTTTCATTTACTTTGTAAACATTTATATTTGGTGATTTTTTATCTACTTTTTCATAAGTAATATCTTCAGCAATCTTTTTAGTAATTTTATCCTTTACAATTGGAGTTCCCGAGTCTCCATAAAAAACTAAACTTCCAATTACCGATACTATAACAAACGAAAGAGATAGTAATAAAATAAAAATAAAAGGTTTTTTCATATATCTTCCTCCTAAGATTTAAGCTTCTTAAATATATGAAAAAACCCTTTTTTTTATTACTAATTCTTATTCAACTATCTCTATATTACCACCTAATGCAGTTATTTTTTTATCAATATCCACATAGCCTCTTTGTATATGATAAATTTCTCCTATTTCAGTTTCACCTTCTGCTATAAGACCACAAAGTATCAATGCAGCTCCAGCTCTTAAATCAGTGGCATTTACTTTAGCTCCATTTAATTCTTCTACGCCTTCCACAACAGCCGTTCTACCTTCTATTTTAATGTTTGCTCCCATTCTATTGAATTCAGCAACATGCATAAACCTATTTTCAAATACTGTTTCTATAACTACTCCCGTTCCTTTTGCAACAGTAAGCATAGCCATAAATTGAGCTTGAACATCTGTTGGGAAACCTGGGTGTGGTAAAGTTTTTATATCTATAGATTTTAATTTGTCTGGACCTACTACTCTTATAGAATTATCCATTTCTATAATATGACAACCAGCTTCTCTTAATTTTGCTGTCACAGGTTTTAAGTGCTCAAGAATTATATTTTCAATAGTTATATCACCTTTTGTCATAGCTGCAGCTACCATAAAAGTAGCGGCTTCTATTCTATCAGGTATTACATCATGTTCTGTAGCTTTTAATTCTTTCACACCTTTTATTCTTATTGTATTTGTTCCTGCACCTCTAACATCTGCTCCCATTTCATTTAAGAAGTTAGCTAAATCAACTATTTCTGGTTCTTCTGCAGCATTTTCTATTATAGTAGTTCCTTCTGCTAATACTGCTGCCATCATTATATTTTCAGTAGCTCCTACCGATGGAAAATCTAAGTATAGCTTGCTACCAGATAATCTATCTGTTTTAGCTTCTACAAACCCATGATCCATAACTACATTTGCACCTAAAGCTTTAAATCCTTTTAAGTGTAAATCTATTGGTCTAGTACCTATAGCACATCCCCCTGGCATAGATATTCTAGTTTGATTAAATCTTGCTAGTAATGGTCCCATTACTAAGAAAGAAGCTCTCATTTTTCTAACTAATTCATATGGAGCATCATAAGTTGTTAAATTAGTTGCATCAACAGTTAATGTAGTTCCTTTATATTCAACTTCAGCACCTAAATGTCTTAATAAATCTGATATAACATGTACATCTTTTAAATTTGGTACTTCTCTAAGTACTGATTTTCCTTTTGCTAATAATGTTGCTGCTATTATTGGTAATACAGCATTTTTTGCACCATCTATTCTAACACTACCTTTAAGTGGATTACTCTTTTTTACTATTATTTTAGCCATTGTTTGTCTCTCCTCATTAAACTTAATAATCTAATTTTATTATGGGTGTAGCCATGTAGATTAAAGTCTTATCTTCATTCTCGCTATACCTAATTCCTATATTTAAATTGATCTTATTTTCTAAATAATCTAAATCGTTTTCTGTTAACAAATTACTATACGCTGTAACAGAAAACAAGTTATTTTCTCTTACTCTATCTATTTCCTTCGCATTCATATTATACAATATATTTTCTAAAATATCATTAGATTTATATAATTGTAATTTTTTTGTATATTCTCCAGCCATACAAATATAAATATCTACATCATTTGTATGTCTATGAAGTATATCATCTAAGTTTCGATAAATATCTCCTATATTTTTATATACCTTATTGCTTAATATGTCAATAATTATATAGTATTCTTTACTATTTTTTTTGATTGCTGTAAATGATACATTGTAAGAGTTATCTTTAATTTGAGCATAGATTTTAACTCCATTGTCATCTTCTTCTCTCAATTTAATTTTATCTGAATTTAAATTTAAACAATTTACAATATCTGTACACATATTTTCTATTTGTTTTTTGTTATTTATATCTGATACTACACAATTAATTTTTATATTGTAAAACTTAAAATTCGCTTCTGTTTGCTCAAATGCATTTATAAAATTATCAGTCCATGTATTATATTTTACACTTGCATAAGATGTAAATATTCCTATGATGAATAATAGTAAGAAAGTTGTAACAAATTTTATAACTTTCATAGTAAATCCCCCTTAATAGTTTGTTTGTGTTAACTTTTATTTAAATTATTGACATTATCAAAAAGGATATACGATTTAATATGATTAAAATTAATATTTCTAACATAACAAATAATTGTTTAAGAACAAAAAGGTTATATACTTTTAGTATATAACCTTCTATATTATTTATTGTCTAATTGTTTTCTATTATTCAACTGTAACTGACTTAGCTAAATTTCTAGGCTTATCTATGTCGCATCCTCTCATTTGAGCTACATGATAAGAAAGTAGTTGCATTGGTACAACAGCTGTTATACTCGCAAACATATCATCAATTTCTGGTATATATATTACTCTATCAGCTGATTTTTCTACTTCTTTATTGTGCTCTTTAGCTATTGCTATAACTTTAGCTCCCCTAGCTTTAACTTCTTGCATATTTGAAAGCATCTTTTCAAATAACTGCTCTTGAGTAGCTAAAACTAAAACAGGAGTTCCTTCTTCTATTAAAGCTATTGTTCCATGTTTTAATTCTCCAGCAGCGAAAGCTTCAGCATGCATATAAGATATTTCTTTTATTTTTAAAGAACCTTCCATAGCCAATGCATAATCAATTCCTCTACCTAAATAGAACATATCATTTTTATCTTTTATTTCACTTGCTATTTCTTTTAGTAACTCATCACATTGTAATACTTTTTCAACTTGTGATGGCATCTCTTTTAATTTGCCTATCATTTCAAAGTATTCTTCTTCACTTATAGTTCCTTTTGTCATAGCCAAGTTTAATGCTATCATATAAAATGCTGTTAATTGTGTTGTATAAGCTTTTGTAGATGCAACTGCTATCTCTGGACCTGCCCATGTGTAGAATATATCGTCAGACTCTCTAGCTATTGATGAACCAACAACATTAGTTATTGATAATACTCTAGCACCTTTTGATTTGGCATCTCTAAGTGCTGCTAAAGTATCAGCTGTTTCTCCTGATTGACTTACTATTATTATTAAAGTATTTTCATCTACAAATGGATCGCTATATCTAAATTCAGAAGCTATATCAGCTATTACTGGTATTTTAGCGAATTTTTCTATAGCATATTTTCCAACAAGTCCTGCATGATAAGCAGTACCACAAGCTACTATATAAACTTTGTTTATTTTATCTAAATCTTCTTTAGTTATTTTTATATCGTCTAGTTTTATTCTTCCATTTTCGTCTAATCTTCTAAGAAGAGTATCTTCTACACCTTTTGGTTGTTCGTAGATTTCTTTTGCCATGAAACTATCAAATCCACCTTTAGATGCTGCTTCCACATCCCAAGTTATTTCACTTACTTCTTTTTCTACTACTTCTTTATTTTCATTTAAAACAGTTACTTTATTTCCTTCTATGTGAACAAATTCACCATTTTCTAAGAAGTAAACATTTCTTGTATATTTTAATATTGCAGGTATATCAGATGCCACCATATTTTCATCTTCACCTAAACCTACAACTAATGGACTGTCTTTTCTTACTGCTACTAATTCATTTGCATTGTCAGCACATACTACGCCTAGTGCATATGCTCCTCTGAACCTTTCAGTTGCTTTATATACTGCTTCTAAAAGATTTCCTTCATAGTATTTACTTACCATGTGAGCTACTATTTCTGTATCTGTTTGAGATAAGAATTTAACTCCTTCAGATTCTAATTCAGCTTTTAATTCAAGGTAATTTTCTATTATACCATTGTGAACAACTGCTATAGTTTTATCCATATTGTAATGAGGATGTGAGTTTACATCTGATGGTTCTCCATGAGTAGCCCATCTTGTATGCCCTATTCCTAAATGTCCATCAATAGGATTTTTTTGTAGATCATCAGCAAGTATTGCTAACCTACCTTTGAACTTTCTTATTTCTAATTCGTCACCAGTATTTACGGCAACACCTGCAGAGTCATATCCTCTGTACTCTAATTTTGACAGACCTTCTATTAATACTTCTGTTGCCTGTCTTCTTCCTAAATATCCAACTATTCCACACATATTATGTGTCCTCCTAAAAATATTATTTTATATATTTTTAGAGTTAGGTCATGAAAAAGCTTACTTGAGTTTTCCTTTGTCCACAGAATCACTTCTATGATTTGAAAAAACCTTAACGATGGTAAACACACCGCAGAGCATCCGCCGAAAAATCGATTAACTCTGTCCTCGTCAACTTAACCCCCAATACTACTAATAAAAAATCATGTTATTGTTAAGTTCTGGCGCTTATAAAGTAAATACTAAGATTTTTTCTTAGTATTTACTTGTAGTTTACGATAATTTTTCTTTTATAAGATTAGCTAAGTTATTAGCTAACTCATTGATTTGACCTTCCTCTTTACCCTCTAGCATAACTCTGACTAATGGTTGTGTTCCAGATGGTCTAATTAATACCCTTCCACAACCTTCCATTAATTCTTCTATTCTTGCTATTTCATCTTTTATTTCTTCAACTTCCATGAATTTATTCTTCACTTCGTTTTTTACTTCTACATTTACTAATACTTGTGGGTAAACACTCATTATTGAAGCTAATTCTGATAAAGTTTTATTTTCTTCTTTTATTATCTTAGATAACATTAATGAACTTAAAACTCCATCTCCTGTAGTGTTATAATCAAGGAATATCATATGTCCTGATTGTTCTCCACCTAAGTTAAAGTTACCTTTTTTCATGGCTTCTATAACATATCTATCTCCTACATCTGTAGTTTCTAGATTTATACCATGTTCTCTTGCTGCAACATTTAATCCTATGTTAGTCATAACAGTTATTACTAATGTATCATTTGACAGTTGTTTTTTCTTCTTAAGATATACTGCACTTAATATCATTATATGGTCACCGTCTACAATGTTTCCATTTTCATCAACAGCAATTAATCTATCTGCATCTCCATCATATGCTAACCCTAAGTCTGCCTTATTTTCTACTACAGATTTTTGTAACATTCCTGGGTGTGTAGATCCACATTTATCATTTATATTCTTTCCATTTGGAGTTGTATTTATATCTATAACATTTGCTCCCAATTCTCTAAATACTATTGGTGCAACTTCATAAGAAGCTCCATTAGCGCAATCTAAAACTACTTTCATTCCAGCTAAGTCTACATTTATTATAGATTTTAAATAATCTGCATAGTCTCTTAAAGCATTATGCTCATGATTTATAACTCCTACATTTTCTCCAACGGGATTACAATTTACTTTTTCTATATCTTCAATATATTTTTCTATTTCTAATTCTATTTCATCATCTAGCTTATATCCATCTTTATTAAAGAATTTGATACCATTGTCTTCCATAGGGTTATGTGATGCTGATATAACAACACCACAGTCTGCATTATATTTTCTTGTCAAATATGCAACTGCTGGCGTTGGGATAACTCCTACAGGAATTATATCGCACCCAACTGACATTAATCCAGCGATTAACGCTGACTCTAACATGTCTCCTGACATTCTTGTATCTTTTCCTACTACAACTTTTACTCTATGGTCTCCTTGAGCTAAAACATATCCTCCAGCTCTACCTAATCTATATGCTAAATCACAAGTAAGCTCTGTATTAGCAACTCCTCTTACTCCATCTGTTCCAAAATATTTTCTCATCAAAAAGCTCCTTTCATAACGAGAATATCTATATCCATAAAATTATTTTTATCAGTTTATGTATTAAATATTAGTCTTTAATTATAACCATAGGATTATTTTAATACTTAAACGAAAAAAAGACAATAGAATTATTTCTATTGCCTTTTTTATATAATATAAAAATTTTATTTTTTAAATTATGCTTGTACAGTTGTTACTGCGTCCATACCTTTTTGTAAAGCTTCTCTATTCATTGGTATGAATTTAGATTTTCTTTCTCCGAAAACTTTTAAGAAAGCTTGAAGAACTGATTCTATATCAACTGATTCAGTAACTTTCAAACAAGCACCTAGCATTATCATATTAGCAACTTTAGGCATTCCTATTTCAGCCGCTAATTCATTAGCTGCTATATAAGTTACATGAACATCATCTCTTTCAACTTTTGCATCTATTAATGAACTATTAACTAATATATGTCCCCCTGGAACAACATCGTCAACAAACTTCATAGAAGGTTTGTTCATTATAACAGCACAAGTAGCATCATCTGTTATAACTGGTGATCCAACTTGCTTATCAGATACAGTTACTGCACAGTTCGCAGTACCTCCACGCATTTCTGGCCCATAAGATGGTAACCATGCAACTTCTTTACCTTCAAGCATTCCTGCATAAGTTAATAATTGTCCCATAGACATAACACCTTGACCACCAAATCCTGCACATATTACTCTTGATGTTGCCATATTATTTCGCCTCCTCAACTTCAACTTCTATATCTTTTTTGTTTCCTAATTCATAGTAAGACATCATATTGTCTCTTAACCATTGTAATGCATCATTTGGATTTAATCCCCAGTTAGTTGGACAAGTTGATAATACTTCAACTATACCAAACCCTAATCCTGCTTGTTGAACTTGGAAAGCTTTCTTTATAGCTTTTTTAGCTTTTCTTACGTTAGCTGGTGTATCTACAGAAACTCTCTCTACAAATACTGCACCAGTTAAAGTTGCTAACATTTCACTAACTCTTATTGGGAAACCATTAAGTTCTGCATTTCTACCAGCTTGAGCAGTTGTAGCTTTTTGTCCTAATAATGTAGTTGGAGCCATTTGACCACCAGTCATTCCATAAATTCCGTTGTTTACGAATATAGTAGTTATTTTTTCTCCTCTAGCTGCAGCATGAACTATTTCTGCCATACCTATTGAAGATAAGTCTCCATCACCTTGATATGTGAATACTACATTGTTTGGATGAGTTCTTTTTACTCCTGTAGCTACTGCTGGAGCTCTACCATGAGCAGCTTCATGAGTATCTACGTTAAAATATTTATATGCTAAAACTGAACATCCTACAGGAACTACACCTATAGCATCTCCTAGTACATTCATTTCTTCTAAAACTTCAGCTACTAATCTATGGATTATACCATGAGTACATCCTGGACAGTAGTGAGTAGTAACATCTTGTAATCCTTCTGTTCTCTTAAATACTACAGCCATTATTTAGCACCCCCTATTATTTCTTTAGCTTTATTAGCTATTTCAGCTGGAGATGGTATCATACCACCAGATCTTCCGTAGAAATCTACTGGTAATTTACATTCACAAGCTAGTTTAACATCGTCTATCATTTGTCCTAAACTCATCTCAACAACTAATAAGTTTTTAGCATTTGGTATTTCTGCAAATGCCTTATCAGGGAATGGCCATAAAGTTTTAGGTCTTATTAAACCTACTTTGTGTCCTTCTTCTCTCATTTGATCTACTGTTGTTTTAACTATTCTTGAAACAGTTCCATAAGCAACAAATACTAATTCTGCATCTTCTGTATGATACATTTCATATTGAACTTCATTTTCTTCTATTGTTTGATATTTCTTTTCTAATTTTAAGTTGTGTTGCTCTAACTCCTCTGATTGTAAGTATAAAGAGTTTATTACATTAGGTATTCTTTCACCTTTTGTTCCATTTGCAGCCCAAGTTTTTTCTGGTAATTCTCTAGTTCTTCTTTCTTTATCAAAATCAACTGGCTCCATCATTTGACCTATCATACCATCTGCAACAACCATAACTGGTGTTCTGTATATGTCAGCTACATCAAATGCTTCTATTATCATATCAACTGCTTCTTGAACAGATGCTGGAGCAAATACTGGTGTTCTGTAGTCACCATTTCCTCCACCTTTAGTTGACATATAATAGTCTGCTTGAGATGGTTGTATAGTTCCTAGTCCTGGACCACCTCTCATTATATTTAAAATTACGCATGGTACTTCTGCACCTGCACAATATGTTATTCCTTCTTGTTTTAATGCTACACCTGGTGAAGATGATGATGTCATAACTCTTGTACCAGTTCCTCCTGCACCATAAACCATGTTTATAGCAGCAACTTCAGATTCTGCTTGTACAAAAGCTCCTCCAACCTTAGGTAGTTCTCTTGATAAATATTCTGGTAATTCACTTTGTGGAGTTATTGGGTAACCAAAGAAGTAGTGGCAACCAGCTTCTATAGCTGCTTTACCAAATGCTTCGTTACCTTTCATAAGAATTTTAGCCATTATTAATCCCCCTTATTTTAAATAATTAATCTCTTTCTACTGTTATAACTACATCTGGACACATTAATGCACAACTTGCACAGCCTATGCATTTTTCTTCATCAACTATTTTAGCTGGGTTATAACCTTTTGCATTTATAACCTCTGTGTCAATTGCAAGTATTCCTTTTGGACATGCTTCTATACATAATCCACAACTCTTGCAGTGTTCTTCATTGAAAATCACTTTTCCTTTAGCCATTATTAAGCCTCCCTTAATTATTTCTTATATTGAGCTCAAAACTACATCCATTCTTCCCTTAGATAAAGTTTTACAGGCAATATATCTCCTTCTAAATCTTTTGGTAACTTATCTACAAGGCTTTCTAAACAACAAACATACTTAATTGGTATATTTTTAATTTTAGAAATTTCCCTTACAACTTCTTGGCCTTTTAATACATCTTCTACGGTTGTTTCTCTTAAAAGATGAGTATTATTTACAAGACCTGTTACCTTAAGTTTTGAAGAAGTTTCTATTGCATCTATAAATCCAAGAACCTCTTGTGCAGTTTGAGTTTTCTCCCTGTTAGCATTAACTACAAAGAACATATCGTAGTCTTCTGGTTTAAAGTGTTCAGCAAATCTACCAACAACTCTTCCACCTACATTGTCTCCACCTACATCTAGTACATAGTTAACTTTATCATCATGTAGTGGTCTCATTACTTCTGCTGAAACAGCTGGCACATCAAGTGTTGTTGTTTGAATGGAGCTGTCAATAGGTGTTATTCCCAACTGTCTCATTAAGTCTTTCTTTTCTCTTGTTCTAAAGTACACATTTACTACATCTAAATCAGCTAGTGCTACTTCTCCATCAACTAATTCCCTAAGCATAGTTACATAGTTCATAGAAACTTCACTTTTTCCACTTCCATAATGACCTATAAAAAGTCTAACTCTTTTGTCGTCTTTTATCATAAATTTCCACCTATTTTCAGTATATATTAATAAGCTGAAGCTTCTTTTTCATAATCTAATGCTTCTTCTTCGCCATTTAATACTCTAAGTCCACCTTGTGCAAGGGCAATCATTTCATCTTCTCCTGGATAAGCTTTTACAGGTGCGATAAATTTAACTCTATCTTCTATTTTTTCTCTTATTATTTGAGAATAAGCTATTCCTCCAGTTAAGATTATTGCATCTACTTCACCTTTAAGAACCGTCGCATATGCTCCTATTTCCTTGCATATTTGGTAAACCATAGCATCATATATTAAAGCAGCTTTTTCGTCACCTTTAGAAATCATATCTTCGACATCTCTCATGTCATTAGTTCCTAAGTAAGCAACTACTCCACCATTACCTTTTATTCTTTTTCCTATTTCAGCCTTGCTTAATTGATCTCCATAACATAATCTCATTAAGCCTCCAACTGGAAGACCTCCACTTCTTTCTGGTGAGAATGGACCTTCTCCATCAAGGCCATTTGTGTTATCAATTACCTTACCTTTTTTATGAGCACCAACTGTAACTCCTCCACCCATGTGAACTATTAATAAATTGCAGTCTTCATAGTTCTTGCTCATATCTTTAGCAGCTCTTCTTCCAATTGCTTTTTGATTTAAAGCATGGAAAATACTTATTCTTGGAATTTCTGGTACTCCAGATATTCTTGCTATATCTTCCATCTCATCAACAACAACTGGATCTACTATGAAAGATGGTATAGAAACTTCACCAGCCATTTCTTTTGCTATTATTCCACCTAAGTTAGAAGCATGCTCTCCTAGTACACCAACTTTTAAATCTTCTACCATTGCATCACTTACTTTATAAGTTCCACCTTGTATTGGCTTTAAAAGTCCTCCCCTACCTACTATTGCATCTAAATCTTCAACTTTTAAATTTGCTTCTTTCAAAGCATCTTCTATAACATTTTTACGGAATTCAAATTGATCTGCAACTTTTTCGTATTTACCTATTTCTTCTGAAGAATGTCTTAATGTTTTCTCATATAATAATTCTTCGTTTTCAAATACAGCAATCTTAGTCGACGTTGACCCTGGATTTATTGTTAAAATTTTATAATCTCCCACTATATTAACCTTCCTTTATTTTATATTATTTTTTTGTACTTGCTAAAACTCCTAAAGCTATTGAATTTAACTTAGTTTTATCGCTATCCGCTCTAGATGTTAATATGATAGGTGCTTTTGCTCCTACTATTATACCTGCATTTTCACATTTCGCAAAAAATGCTATAGATTTATACAATACATTTCCTGCTTCTATATCTGGAACTACTAGTACATCAGCTTTTCCTGCTATAGGATGATCCATTCCTTTATGTCTTGCAGCTTCTTCACTAATAGCGTTATCTAAAGCAAAAGGACCTCCAACCATGCATCCTTTTATTTCCCCGCGAAGATACATATCTTCTAGTTCTTTTGCCTCTACAGTATCCTTCATCTTTGGGTTAACCTTTTCCTTGGCACATATTAGTGCTACCTTTGGTTCTTCTATATCTAACGATCTTGCAACTGAACATGCATTTTCAATTATTTGCTTCTTAGCGTTTACATCTGGAGCTAGGTTCATAGCTGAATCTGTTACAAAGAATAGTCTATCATATCCGTCTATGTCGAACACTGCCACATGGCTTAATATATTTCCTGTTCTTAATCCAACTTCTTTATTAAGTACTGCTTTTAATATGATTGAAGTGTCTACTAATCCCTTCATCACCATATGAGCTTCTCCACTAGATACTAACTCTACGGCTTTTAAGCAAGCTTCTGACAAATCTTTAATGTCTATTAATTTATAATTTTCTAGGCTTATACCTAATTCATCTGCAATTTCTTTAGTGCTTTCAATATCACCAACTAAAATTGCATTTACTATATTTTCTTTTCTAGCATTTTCAACTGCTATTAATACCTCTTTGTCTTGACAACAAGCTACAGAAACAGTTTTTGGACCTCTTTCTTTAGCAAATTTAATAATATCGTCTATGTTCCTCATTTTCTCCTCCTAAATTTCAAATATTTAGTTGTTTTAAACTTGGTTTAATTGATGCTCTTTTGATTTAACTAATCTAAAGATTTGTTTCAACTGCTTTTACATTTTTTATGCAAACTTTAATTTTTAAGTTTTTACATTTTTTTATTTCTACATATATTCTAGCATAAATTATTTATGATTGTATAATATTAAAATGAAATTTTAAATAAATTTTTTAATTATTATTATTTTTGATGGTTTATATTTGAATTTAATGAGTAAATAAGCTACTTCTGGCAGATAATTATTTTTTTATACCTACTTTTTTTGACAAAAAATTTAAATTTTCAGAAAATTCCAACTTTGATTTTTTAATATTTTTTCCAATTATACTATATTTTATTAAACTTAATTCGATAAATTCTTAACAAATTAAAAAGTGTAACCTGCTAATTTGTATACAAAGTATCAACCAGGTTACACTTATTTTTATATAAATATTTTATTTTCCAACGGTACTCGGTATTATCCTTACGTTCTTAAAAGTTGTATCAGATTCATACTTAATTAAATACTCTTTCGTTTTATCATATTCATTTTCTAAATCTATATATAAACTTATATCTGATTTAGCCAGCTTTGTATTTTTATCATCCAACTGAACTTCAACATTTATACTATCAGGTATATTCAAATCTGATGCCTTTATTTTCTGAGTATTGTTTCTTAGCTCTATCTCAGAATTATTATATATTAATCTTTGAATTAGACTTTCATCATCCTTTTGTTTGACTATTGTAGTAGTTTCTTCAGTTGTTACACCTTCTGGAATAATTAAATCTATTTTTTTAGAAACACCTATATCAGTAGAATCTATTTTTTGAGTATTTATATAATTAATTTTATCTAATACCTCCTTTTTACCTTTTATCATTACTACTTCTGGTGTTAATTCATATGCTTTAGCATCTGCTTTCTCATCTTTTAGTTGAATATTTATAGGAACTTGTTTTTCCTCTAAAAAAGTTACTTCTGCATTGATAGTTTTTATATCTAAATTAACTCCTTTAACTTCTTTGCCATCTGTATTTACTGGTATTAATTTTACTCTTTTAGTTAATTTATTTTTATCCTTGCTATCTACTTGCACAGTTGCATTTATATAATCAACTTGATCTGTCAAAACTCTAGGACCAGATATATTGGCTACACTTTGTTGTAATATGACTGTATCTACATCATCTTTATATTCTCCAATTATTTCAGGATTAATATTTTTTTCCTGATGTACAAGCTTCTCTAATTTAACAACTATAAAGTCTGATTTAAATTCATATGACACTTGTTTTGTGGTATTAACTTTTAAATAAAGATAGTTTTTACCCTCAATTGGATTGTTTATAGAACCATATATATGTATATCCTCTTTACTTATTTTTTGCAAATCAGATAGTTTTCCTGTTATATAAATATCAGCTACTAAATCGGTTTCTGGATATACAACTAAATCATCATCTTTTAGTTCCTCTGCATTTGTTACAGTCACAGGTATATTTTCAAAAAGTTTTGTATCTTCAGGGTCTACTATAGCCATGACATACATCCACAATACCATCGCACTAAGTAGAGATATTAATTTTATTCTAGTATTTCTTTTTAAATTATTCTTCATTTAAATATCCCACCTTTAAAGAAACTTTTGTCTTCAGCTGTTGTTTTATTTAAATTTTTCTTTAATATATTAGCCATTCTTTCCTTTGCAATATCTCTATATAGTTTGCCTGATTTAGCTATAGAAACTTCTCCTGTTTCTTCAGAAACTATTAAAGTAATACAATCAGAAACTTCACTTATTCCCACACCAGCTCTATGTCTAGTACCCAAATCTTTTGTTAAATCTTTACTTTGACTTAAAGGTAGAAAACATGCTGCTGCTTTTACCTTATTACCTCTTATTACTACTGCACCATCATGCAGAGGTGTGTTTGGTATAAATATGTTTATTAATAATTGTCTTGAAACATCTCCATCTATTATAGTTCCAGTTCCTATTATATCTGATATTTTGGTTTCTCTTTCTAATATAATAAGCGCTCCTATTCTTTGTCTAGATAAAGAGTATAACGTTTCTACAATTTCATCTATTGTCTTATCTAACTTTTTACTTTCAGCATTTTCTCCACTTTTTCCAATTAAATTAAAGTTTGCTCTACCCAAATGCTCAAATCCTGCTCTAAGTTCAGGTTGGAATATTATACAGACTGCTAAAACTCCTACATTTAATGCATTCACTAATATCCAGTACAATGTATGTAATTTAAATACAGAACTAAGTTGAGTAGCAAGTAATAAAACTACTATACCCTTAAAAACTTGCTCTGCTCTTGTATCTTTTATAAACATAAAAATCTTATAGAATATATACGCTACAATTAATATATCTACAACATCATATATACTCATTCTTAATATTATATCAATAAAACCATTTAAAAAAGAATTTATATCGGACATATTTTATCCTCCTGCTCAATAGTTTCTTAACCTTTTACACTATGTATTATACTATAATAATACAACTATATACAAACTATCTTATTTAATTCAACATATTATTTATCATATTTATATTTTATTATAAGGTTAATTACATATATTTATTTCATTTTTTATAAAAAAAAAGTTTCACTAACGTGAAACTTTGATTGGTGAGCGCACAGGGATTCGAACCCCGGACACACGCCTTAGAAGGGCGTTGCTCTATCCAGCTGAGCTATGCACCCATGTTATTGGAGCGGGAAACGAGATTCGAACTCGCGACTTCAACCTTGGCAAGGTTGCGCTCTACCACTGAACTATTCCCGCATAAAAATTTGTGAAATGGTGGGACCAACAGGGCTCGAACCTGTGACCCCCTGCTTGTAAGGCAGGTGCTCTCCCAGCTGAGCTATGGTCCCGGGATAAATTAAAATGGAGCGGGTGAAGGGGATCGAACCCTCACAGCCGGCTTGGAAGGCCGGAACTCTACCATTGAGCTACACCCGCATGGTGACTCATAGGGGAATCGAACCCCTGTTACCGCCGTGAAAGGGCGGTGTCTTGACCGCTTGACCAATGAGCCATATATATTAAAATGGTTGCGGAGACAGGACTCGAACCTGTGACCTTCGGGTTATGAGCCCGACGAGCTGCCAACTGCTCCACTCCGCGATATTAATTTGGTGCCGAAGACCGGAATCGAACCGGTACGAAAGTATAAGTTTCGCAGGATTTTAAGTCCTGTGCGTCTGCCAGTTCCGCCACTTCGGCACTTTCTTGGCTCCAAGGGAGGGACTCGAACCCTCAGCCTATCGGTTAACAGCCGAGTGCTCCACCGTTGAGCTACCTTGGAACATTACGTGGCTACGTGCTACTCTCCCAGGAGGTCGCCCTCCAAGTACCATCGCCGCTCAAGAGCTTAACTTCTGTGTTCGGAATGGGAACAGGTGTATCCTCCTTGCTATAATAACCACATAAAATTCATTACACTCATATCGCCAACGATATTTCTTTGCTAACGCTTCAGAAAAATCCGTTGCTCAAAATGTTTTTAAGTATTAACTTTTGTTAGTACTTTCAAAACTGCTAACATTTAATGTTTTCATTAACTATTTTTAGCAACTGAAATCTTCCTTATAATTATATAATCAAAGATTTAGTTGGCGATATAAACCTTTAGGTTTATTTTGGTCAAGTCCTCGACCTATTAGTATCAGTAAGCTACATATGTTGCCACACTTCCACCTCTGACCTATCAACCATGTAGTCTTCATGGGGTCTTAACCTTACGGTGGGAAATCTTATCTTGAAGTAGGCTTCGCGCTTAGATGCTTTCAGCGCTTATCCTTTCCGTACTTAGCTACCCAGCTATGCCCTTGGCAGAACAACTGGTACACCAGCGGTACGTCCATCCCGGTCCTCTCGTACTAAGGACAGGTCTCCTCAAATTTCCTACGCCTGCGACGGATAGGGACCGAACTGTCTCACGACGTTCTGAACCCAGCTCGCGTACCACTTTAATGGGCGAACAGCCCAACCCTTGGGACCTACTACAGCCCCAGGATGTGATGAGCCGACATCGAGGTGCCAAACCTCCCCGTCGATGTGGACTCTTGGGGGAGATCAGCCTGTTATCCCCAGGGTAGCTTTTATCCGTTGAGCGATGGCCCTTCCATGCGGTACCACCGGATCACTAAGTCCGACTTTCGTCCTTGCTCGACCTGTATGTCTTGCAATCAAGCTCTCTTCTGCCTTTACACTCTACGTACGATTTCCGACCGTACTGAGAGAACCTTTGAGCGCCTCCGTTACTCTTTAGGAGGCGACCGCCCCAGTCAAACTGTCCACCTGACAGTGTCCCACTACCTGATTCAAGGCAGCTGGTTAGAATCCCAGTACTACAAGGGTGGTATCCCAAGGATGGCTCCACACAGACTGACGTCCATGCTTCATAGCCTCCCACCTATCCTGTACATGTAGCACCGAGACTCAATGTCAAGCTACAGTAAAGCTCCATGGGGTCTTTCCGTCCTGTCGCAGGTAACCGGCATCTTCACCGGTATTACAATTTCACCCAGTCTGTTGTTGAGACAGTGCCCAAATCGTTACGCCTTTCGTGCGGGTCGGAACTTACCCGACAAGGAATTTCGCTACCTTAGGACCGTTATAGTTACGGCCGCCGTTTACTGGGGCTTAAGTTCACTGCTTCGGTTACCCTAACAGATCCCCTTAACCTTCCAGCACCGGGCAGGCGTCAGCTCCTATACATCGTCTTGCGACTTAGCAGAAACCTATGTTTTTGGTAAACAGTCGCTTGGGCCTATTCTCTGCGGCCATGTTTCCATGGCACCCCTTCTCCCTAAGTTACGGGGTCATTTTGCCGAGTTCCTTAACAACAGTTCTCTGGCTGGCCTTAGGATACTCTCCTCACCCACCTGTGTCGGTTTGCGGTACAGGCACCTTTAACCTCGATAGAGACTTTTCTCGACAGTGTGAAATCAGCTACTTCGCTACTAAATTTCGCTCCGCATCGTACTCCAGCATTATTCAGGCGGATTTGCCTACCTGAACTGCCTCAATACTTGCCCGCACATAACCAACAGTGCGGTTAGCTTATCCTACTGTGTCATCCCATTTCTCAAACGGTTATTGGTGGTACAGGAATATCAACCTGTTGTCCATCACCTACGCCTTTCGGCCTCGGCTTAGGTCCTGACTAACCCAGGGCGGACGAACCTTCCCCTGGAAACCTTGGGTTTACGGCCTGTGGGATTCTCACCCACATCTCGCTACTCATGCCAACATTCTCACTTCTATACAGTCCACATCTCCTTACGGTAATGCTTCAATCCATATAGAAAGCTCTCCTACCCATCATAAATGATGCCGTAGCTTCGGTAGTACGTTTTAGCCCCGGAAATTTTCGGCGCAGGATCACTCGACCAGTGAGCTATTACGCACTCTTTAAATGAGTGGCTGCTTCTAAGCCAACATCCTGGTTGTCTGTGCAATCCCACATCCTTTACCACTTAACGTACATTTAGGGACCTTAGCTGACGATCTGGGCTGTTGCCCTTTTGACTATGAATCTTATCACCCACAGTCTGACTCCCAAGCATAAGAATACGGTATTCGGAGTTTGATAGTCTTCGGTAAGTGCAATACCCCCTAGGACATTCAGTGCTCTACCCCCGTTTCTCTAAATCTTGAGGCTAGCCCTAAAGCTATTTCGGAGAGAACCAGCTATCTCCGGGCTCGATTGGAATTTCACCGCTATCCACAGGTCATCCCCGAGCTTTTCAACGCTCGTGGGTTCGGTCCTCCACGAAATTTTACTTTCGCTTCAACCTGCCCATGGATAGGTCGCCCGGTTTCGGGTCTACGTCAACTAACTATACGCCCAGTTAAGACTCGCTTTCGCTGCGGCTCCACACCTTAAGTGCTTAACCTTGCTAGGTAACGTAACTCGTTGGCCCGTTCTACAAAAAGTACGCAGTCACACAAATAATGTGCTCCTACAGCTTGTAAGTGTAGGGTTTCAGGTTCTCTTTCACTCCCCTCCCGGGGTTCTTTTCACCTTTCCCTCACGGTACTATACGCTATCGGTCACTAGGTAGTATTTAGGCTTGGAGGATGGTCCCTCCTGCTTCCCACAGGGTTTCACGTGTCCCGTGGTACTCTGGATCATATCTGAAGTCTTCTTGTTTTGACTACGTGGCTTTTACACTTTATAGCGGAGCTTTCCAACTCTCTTCGTCTACAATAGCCTCTTCGTTATGATATGTCCGCAACCCCAGTGAAGAAAACTTCACTGGTTTGGCCTGTTCCGCGTTCGCTCGCCGCTACTTACGGAATCGAATTTCTTTCTCTTCCTCCGGGTACTTAGATGTTTCAGTTCCCCGGGTTCCCCTCGCATAGCTATGTATTCACTATACGATACTTAGACATTACTCTAAGTGAGTTTCCTCATTCGGAAATCTTGGGATCACAGTTTACGTGCAACTCCCCCAAGCTTATCGCAGCTTATCGCGTCCTTCATCGGCTCCTAGTGCCAAGGCATTCGCCCTACACCCTTAATAACTTGACCAGTTATTAAATTTGATATTTTTAAAAGTTATCTTCTTTATATGATATATTTTTTAAGAAGTTTATCTTCTTCTTTTATAATGTCATATCACTAAATGTTATGCAGTTTTCAAAGTACTAAAGCACTTATTAAATAAGTACTAATGGTGGAGATGAGGAGGATCGAACTCCTGACCCCTTGCGTGCAAGGCAAGTGCTCTCCCAGCTGAGCTACACCCCCATGTCGATTTTTTTCAACATATCTTGAGTTTTCATAAAGAACCCTCAAAATTAAACAGTAGGTTAATTCTCCCTAGAAAGGAGGTGATCCAGCCGCACCTTCCGATACGGCTACCTTGTTACGACTTCACCCCAGTTATTGATTTCACCTTCGACACTCGCTTCCCAAAAGGGTTAGCTAAGTGGCTTCGGGCGCCCCCAACTTCCGTGGTGTGACGGGCGGTGTGTACAAGACCCGGGAACGCATTCACCGCAGCATTCTGATCTGCGATTACTAGTAACTCCAGCTTCATGTAGGCGAGTTTCAGCCTACAATCCGAACTGAGAATGGCTTTAAGGGATTAGCTCGGCCTCACGACTTGGCTGCCCTCTGTACCACCCATTGTAGCACGTGTGTAGCCCTAAGCATAAGGGGCATGATGATTTGACGTCATCCCCACCTTCCTCCAGGTTATCCCTGGCAGTCCCTCTAGAGTGCCCAACTTAATGCTGGCAACTAAAGGCAAGGGTTGCGCTCGTTGCGGGACTTAACCCAACATCTCACGACACGAGCTGACGACAACCATGCACCACCTGTCACTTCTGTCCCCGAAGGGAAAAATGCGATTAGGCATCGGTCAAAAGGATGTCAAGCTTAGGTAAGGTTCTTCGCGTTGCTTCGAATTAAACCACATGCTCCGCTACTTGTGCGGGTCCCCGTCAATTCCTTTGAGTTTCACTCTTGCGAGCGTACTCCCCAGGCGGAGTACTTAATGCGTTAGCTGCGGCACCGAGGGGGGTAACCCCCGACACCTAGTACTCATCGTTTACGGCGTGGACTACCAGGGTATCTAATCCTGTTCGCTCCCCACGCTTTCGTGCCTCAGTGTCAGTTACAGTCCAGAAAGCCGCCTTCGCTACTGGTGTTCCTCCTAATATCTACGCATTTCACCGCTACACTAGGAATTCCACTTTCCTCTCCTGCACTCAAGTCTCCCAGTTTCAAGAGCTTACTACGGTTGAGCCGTAGCCTTTCACTCCTGACTTAAGAAACCACCTACGCACCCTTTACGCCCAGTAAATCCGGATAACGCTAGCCCCCTACGTATTACCGCGGCTGCTGGCACGTAGTTAGCCGGGGCTTCCTCCTCAAGTACCGTCATTATCTTCCTTGAGGACAGAGTTTTACGACCCGAAGGCCTTCATCACTCACGCGGCGTTGCTGCATCAGGCTTTCGCCCATTGTGCAATATTCCCCACTGCTGCCTCCCGTAGGAGTTTGGACCGTGTCTCAGTTCCAATGTGGCCGATCACCCTCTCAGGTCGGCTACTGATCGTCGCCTTGGTAAGCCGTTACCTTACCAACTAGCTAATCAGACGCGGGTCCATCTCATACCGCCGGAGCTTTGATAAGAGATACATGTGAATCTCTTATGTTATCCTGTATTAGCATACCTTTCGGTATGTTATCCATGTGTATGAGGCAGGTTACCCACGCGTTACTCACCCGTCCGCCGCTCTTCACCGAAGTGAATCGCTCGACTTGCATGTGTTAGGCACGCCGCCAGCGTTCATCCTGAGCCAGGATCAAACTCTCATAAAAAAGTTGTCCATCGCTCAGACTAATCATTATCTGAATATCTGGCTTGGTTTGTTTGTTGTTTCAGTTTAATTCTTAAAGAATTAATTTATTGTTAACCTACTGTTTAATTTTCAAAGTTCTTTGTGGTGCCCAGAGGCGGAATCGAACCACCGACACGGGGATTTTCAGTCCCCTGCTCTACCGACTGAGCTATCTGGGCAAATGGTGGGCCTAGCTGGACTCGAACCAGCGACCTCACGCTTATCAGGCGTGCGCTCTAACCACCTGAGCTATAAGCCCTAATTTTGGTCGAGGTGAAGGGACTCGAACCCCCGGCCCCATGGTCCCAAACCAAGTGCGCTACCAAACTGCGCTACACCTCGAAGTATAAATTAGTAAAATACTGTTTTAAATTTTTCTGGCAGGGGTGGAGGGACTCGAACCCCCGGCGCACGGTTTTGGAGACCGACGCTCTACCAACTGAGCTACACCCCTATATTAAATATGGTGGACCATCAGGGACTCGAACCCCAGACCTACCGGTTATGAGCCGGGCGCTCTAACCAACTGAGCTAATGGTCCATATTATTCTGGTCGAGGTGAAGGGACTCGAACCCCCGGCCCCATGGTCCCAAACCAAGTGCGCTACCAAACTGCGCTACACCTCGTAAAAACTGGCGGAGAAGGAGGGATTCGAACCCTCGCACCGGTTTAATCCAGCCTAATCCCTTAGCAGGGGATCCTCTTGAGCCACTTGAGTACTTCTCCATATTTTGGCGGAGAGGGTGGGATTCGAACCCACGGTGCCGTTAAGCATCACTGGTTTTCAAGACCAGCTCCTTAAACCACTCGGACACCTCTCCAATTTTTAATGGTGACCCATCGGAGATTCGAACTCCGGACACCTTGATTAAAAGTCAAGTGCTCTACCGACTGAGCTAATGAGTCATATTTGTATGGCTGGGGATGCAGGACTCGAACCTACGCATGCATGAGTCAAAGTCATGTGCCTTACCGACTTGGCTAATCCCCAGTATATGGTGAGCGCACAGGGATTCGAACCCCGGACACACGCCTTAGAAGGGCGTTGCTCTATCCAGCTGAGCTATGCACCCATATTTAAAATGGAGCGGGTGAAGGGGATCGAACCCTCACAGCCGGCTTGGAAGGCCGGAACTCTACCATTGAGCTACACCCGCATAAACTTCTTTGGTGGAGGATGGTGGATTCGAACCACCGAAAGCATCGCTAACAGATTTACAGTCTGCCCCCTTTGGCCGCTCGGGAAATCCTCCTAAGAATTTTGGAGCTGGTGATAGGAATCGAACCTACAACCTGCTGATTACAAGTCAGCTGCTCTACCGTTGAGCCACACCAGCATAGTGTTAAATATTTATGGCGACCTGGAAGGGGTTCGAACCCTCGACCTCCAGCGTGACAGGCTGGCATTCTAACCAACTGAACTACCAGGCCGCATTTATATGTTTTAATGGTGGGACCAACAGGGCTCGAACCTGTGACCCCCTGCTTGTAAGGCAGGTGCTCTCCCAGCTGAGCTATGGTCCCATAATGGTGACTCATAGGGGAATCGAACCCCTGTTACCGCCGTGAAAGGGCGGTGTCTTGACCGCTTGACCAATGAGCCATGTTATTTTAAATTTTGTTTTTTGGCTCCAAGGGAGGGACTCGAACCCTCAGCCTATCGGTTAACAGCCGAGTGCTCCACCGTTGAGCTACCTTGGAATATTACGTGGCTACGTGCTACTCTCCCAGGAGGTCGCCCTCCAAGTACCATCGCCGCTCAAGAGCTTAACTTCTGTGTTCGGAATGGGAACAGGTGTATCCTCTTTGCTATAATAACCACATAATTTTAAATGTTTCGTTAGACAAGTATTATATTAACATTTGTATATATAATTGTCAACTTTTTGTTACACTTTTTTGAAAATTTTTAATACTTTCAAAACTGCTAACATTTAATGTTTTCATTAACTATTTTTAGCAACTGAAACCTTCCTTATAATTATATAATCAAAGATTTAGTTGGCGATATTAACCTTTAGGTTTATTTTGGTCAAGTCCTCGACCTATTAGTATCAGTAAGCTACATATGTTACCACACTTCCACCTCTGACCTATCAACCATGTAGTCTTCATGGGGTCTTAACCTTACGGTGGGAAATCTTATCTTGAAGTAGGCTTCGCGCTTAGATGCTTTCAGCGCTTATCCTTTCCGTACTTAGCTACCCAGCTATGCCCTTGGCAGAACAACTGGTACACCAGCGGTACGTCCATCCCGGTCCTCTCGTACTAAGGACAGGTCTCCTCAAATTTCCTACGCCTGCGACGGATAGGGACCGAACTGTCTCACGACGTTCTGAACCCAGCTCGCGTACCACTTTAATGGGCGAACAGCCCAACCCTTGGGACCTACTACAGCCCCAGGATGTGATGAGCCGACATCGAGGTGCCAAACCTCCCCGTCGATGTGGACTCTTGGGGGAGATCAGCCTGTTATCCCCAGGGTAGCTTTTATCCGTTGAGCGATGGCCCTTCCATGCGGTACCACCGGATCACTAAGTCCGACTTTCGTCCTTGCTCGACCTGTATGTCTTGCAATCAAGCTCTCTTCTGCCTTTACACTCTACGTACGATTTCCGACCGTACTGAGAGAACCTTTGAGCGCCTCCGTTACTCTTTAGGAGGCGACCGCCCCAGTCAAACTGTCCACCTGACAGTGTCCCACTACCTGATTCAAGGCAGCTGGTTAGAATCCCAGTACTACAAGGGTGGTATCCCAAGGATGGCTCCACACAGACTGACGTCCATGCTTCATAGCCTCCCACCTATCCTGTACATGTAGCACCGAGACTCAATGTCAAGCTACAGTAAAGCTCCATGGGGTCTTTCCGTCCTGTCGCAGGTAACCGGCATCTTCACCGGTATTACAATTTCACCCAGTCTGTTGTTGAGACAGTGCCCAAATCGTTACGCCTTTCGTGCGGGTCGGAACTTACCCGACAAGGAATTTCGCTACCTTAGGACCGTTATAGTTACGGCCGCCGTTTACTGGGGCTTAAGTTCACTGCTTCGGTTACCCTAACAGATCCCCTTAACCTTCCAGCACCGGGCAGGCGTCAGCTCCTATACATCGTCTTGCGACTTAGCAGAAACCTATGTTTTTGGTAAACAGTCGCTTGGGCCTATTCTCTGCGGCCATGTTTCCATGGCACCCCTTCTCCCTAAGTTACGGGGTCATTTTGCCGAGTTCCTTAACAACAGTTCTCTGGCTGGCCTTAGGATACTCTCCTCACCCACCTGTGTCGGTTTGCGGTACAGGCACCTTTAACCTCGATAGAGACTTTTCTCGACAGTGTGAAATCAGCTACTTCGCTACTAAATTTCGCTCCGCATCGTACCCCAGCATTATTCAGGCGGATTTGCCTACCTGAACTGCCTCAATACTTGCCCGCACATAACCAACAGTGCGGTTAGCTTATCCTACTGTGTCATCCCATTTCTCAAACGGTTATTGGTGGTACAGGAATATCAACCTGTTGTCCATCACCTACGCCTTTCGGCCTCGGCTTAGGTCCTGACTAACCCAGGGCGGACGAACCTTCCCCTGGAAACCTTGGGTTTACGGCCTGTGGGATTCTCACCCACATCTCGCTACTCATGCCAACATTCTCACTTCTATACAGTCCACATCTCCTTACGGTAATGCTTCAATCCATATAGAAAGCTCTCCTACCCATCATAAATGATGCCGTAGCTTCGGTAGTACGTTTTAGCCCCGGAAATTTTCGGCGCAGGATCACTCGACCAGTGAGCTATTACGCACTCTTTAAATGAGTGGCTGCTTCTAAGCCAACATCCTGGTTGTCTGTGCAATCCCACATCCTTTACCACTTAACGTACATTTAGGGACCTTAGCTGACGATCTGGGCTGTTGCCCTTTTGACTATGAATCTTATCACCCACAGTCTGACTCCCAAGCATAAGAATACGGTATTCGGAGTTTGATAGTCTTCGGTAAGTGCAATACCCCCTAGGACATTCAGTGCTCTACCCCCGTTTCTCTAAATCTTGAGGCTAGCCCTAAAGCTATTTCGGAGAGAACCAGCTATCTCCGGGCTCGATTGGAATTTCACCGCTATCCACAGGTCATCCCCGAGCTTTTCAACGCTCGTGGGTTCGGTCCTCCACGAAATTTTACTTTCGCTTCAACCTGCCCATGGATAGGTCGCCCGGTTTCGGGTCTACGTCAACTAACTATACGCCCAGTTAAGACTCGCTTTCGCTGCGGCTCCACACCTTAAGTGCTTAACCTTGCTAGGTAACGTAACTCGTTGGCCCGTTCTACAAAAAGTACGCAGTCACACAAATAATGTGCTCCTACAGCTTGTAAGTGTAGGGTTTCAGGTTCTCTTTCACTCCCCTCCCGGGGTTCTTTTCACCTTTCCCTCACGGTACTATACGCTATCGGTCACTAGGTAGTATTTAGGCTTGGAGGATGGTCCCTCCTGCTTCCCACAGGGTTTCACGTGTCCCGTGGTACTCTGGATCATATCTGAAGTCTTCTTGTTTTGACTACGTGGCTTTTACACTTTATAGCGGAGCTTTCCAACTCTCTTCGTCTACAATAGCCTCTCCGTTATGATATGTCCGCAACCCCAGTGAAGAAAACTTCACTGGTTTGGCCTGTTCCGCGTTCGCTCGCCGCTACTTACGGAATCGAATTTCTTTCTCTTCCTCCGGGTACTTAGATGTTTCAGTTCCCCGGGTTCCCCTCGCATAGCTATGTATTCACTATACGATACTTAGACATTACTCTAAGTGAGTTTCCTCATTCGGAAATCTTGGGATCACAGTTTACGTGCAACTCCCCCAAGCTTATCGCAGCTTATCGCGTCCTTCATCGGCTCCTAGTGCCAAGGCATTCGCCCTACACCCTTAATAACTTGACCAGTTATTAAATTTGATATTTTTAAAAGTTATCTTCTTTATATGATATATTTTTTAAGAAGTTTATCTTCTTCTTTTATAATGTCATATCACTAAATGTTATGCAGTTTTCAAAGTACTAAAGCACTTATTAAATAAGTACTAATGGTGGAGATGAGGAGGATCGAACTCCTGACCCCTTGCGTGCAAGGCAAGTGCTCTCCCAGCTGAGCTACACCCCCATGTCGATTTTTTTCAACATATCTTGAGTTTTCATAAAGAACCCTCAAAATTAAACAGTAGGTTAATTCTCCCTAGAAAGGAGGTGATCCAGCCGCACCTTCCGATACGGCTACCTTGTTACGACTTCACCCCAGTTATTGATTTCACCTTCGACACTCGCTTCCCAAAAGGGTTAGCTAAGTGGCTTCGGGCGCCCCCAACTTCCGTGGTGTGACGGGCGGTGTGTACAAGACCCGGGAACGCATTCACCGCAGCATTCTGATCTGCGATTACTAGTAACTCCAGCTTCATGTAGGCGAGTTTCAGCCTACAATCCGAACTGAGAATGGCTTTAAGGGATTAGCTCGGCCTCACGACTTGGCTGCCCTCTGTACCACCCATTGTAGCACGTGTGTAGCCCTAAGCATAAGGGGCATGATGATTTGACGTCATCCCCACCTTCCTCCAGGTTATCCCTGGCAGTCCCTCTAGAGTGCCCAACTTAATGCTGGCAACTAAAGGCAAGGGTTGCGCTCGTTGCGGGACTTAACCCAACATCTCACGACACGAGCTGACGACAACCATGCACCACCTGTCACTTCTGTCCCCGAAGGGAAAAATGCGATTAGGCATCGGTCAAAAGGATGTCAAGCTTAGGTAAGGTTCTTCGCGTTGCTTCGAATTAAACCACATGCTCCGCTACTTGTGCGGGTCCCCGTCAATTCCTTTGAGTTTCACTCTTGCGAGCGTACTCCCCAGGCGGAGTACTTAATGCGTTAGCTGCGGCACCGAGGGGGGTAACCCCCGACACCTAGTACTCATCGTTTACGGCGTGGACTACCAGGGTATCTAATCCTGTTCGCTCCCCACGCTTTCGTGCCTCAGTGTCAGTTACAGTCCAGAAAGCCGCCTTCGCTACTGGTGTTCCTCCTAATATCTACGCATTTCACCGCTACACTAGGAATTCCACTTTCCTCTCCTGCACTCAAGTCTCCCAGTTTCAAGAGCTTACTACGGTTGAGCCGTAGCCTTTCACTCCTGACTTAAGAAACCACCTACGCACCCTTTACGCCCAGTAAATCCGGATAACGCTAGCCCCCTACGTATTACCGCGGCTGCTGGCACGTAGTTAGCCGGGGCTTCCTCCTCAAGTACCGTCATTATCTTCCTTGAGGACAGAGTTTTACGACCCGAAGGCCTTCATCACTCACGCGGCGTTGCTGCATCAGGCTTTCGCCCATTGTGCAATATTCCCCACTGCTGCCTCCCGTAGGAGTTTGGACCGTGTCTCAGTTCCAATGTGGCCGATCACCCTCTCAGGTCGGCTACTGATCGTCGCCTTGGTAAGCCGTTACCTTACCAACTAGCTAATCAGACGCGGGTCCATCTCATACCGCCGGAGCTTTGATAAGAGATACATGTGAATCTCTTATGTTATCCTGTATTAGCATACCTTTCGGTATGTTATCCATGTGTATGAGGCAGGTTACCCACGCGTTACTCACCCGTCCGCCGCTCTTCACCGAAGTGAATCGCTCGACTTGCATGTGTTAGGCACGCCGCCAGCGTTCATCCTGAGCCAGGATCAAACTCTCATAAAAAAGTTGTCCATTGCTCAGACTAATCATTATCTGAATATCTGGCTTGGTTTGTTCGTTGTTTCAGTTTAATTCTTTAAAGAATTAATTTATTGTTAACCTACTGTTTAATTTTCAAAGTTCTTTCATTTTAACTTCTTAAGTTTATCAAAGTTAATTTCTTTTGTCAACACTTTTATTTTATTGATTTGTTATCTTTTTGACAAGTATTACTTTATCATTTAAAGATGTTTTTTGTCAATAACTTTTTTAAAAGTTTTGTTGTTTCTTTGCCCTCGTCTTAAGGACAAGTATAACTATACCAGGTTTAATTTTCATCGTCAACACTTTTTTTAATATTTTTTTTGATTAATTTTAACATGTATTTTTATCCACATTTCCACATTTTTATATGCATTTAAATTTCAAACTTTAAAACAAGTCCATCATATTTTATCCACATATATACTATAATTATTCACATATTTTCATTTATATATTTTTAAAACAAAATTTAGGAAGACAATAAATCATATCATCTTCCTAAAAAACTATTTTACCATATGCAGACTTTTCTCTACATATTCATCTTTTAATATCACTTCATTTGCTTCCAAGCTACTTTTAACATCGATTATCCTTTGATTTGATGATCCTCTAAATTTTAATCCTATGTCTTTTTTTTCATATACAAATTTTCCATCTATTAATACGTCTATATATTGTAATAAAGTTTTGTTCTGCATATATAAAGGATTCTCTTTGTTTATTAAGTATTCAAATTCAAAACCAGTATAACACCACACATCTAAATTCTCTAACTGTGCTAATTTTGCAATTAATGATAATGCCTTTGGTTGTAGAAACGGTTCTCCACCTGATAAGGTTATTCCCCTATGCAATTTAAGTTTTTTTACTTCATCTATAACATAATCTGTGTCAACAATAATTCCACCTTCTAATTTATGCGTTTGAGGGTTATGGCATTTATAACAATTATGTATGCAACCTTGCGTCCAGACAACCATTCTAAGTCCAGGTCCATCTACAATACTATCATACGTCAACTCTGAGGCCAATCTTAATTTCATTTAACCACTACCTTTAATATTTTTATTTATGTTTAACTCTATCTCTAACTTCTGCCTTTTTTGCATCATTAAATCTATCTACAGTTCCTACTAAATATCCTGTTATTCTTCTTATTCTCTCAAATTTTATATCACCATCTTTTTCATTTCTTCCACACTTTGGACATATAAATCCTTCTATGACTCCAGAATAACCACATATAGGATCTCTATCTACTGGATGGTTTACGCTACCATATCCTATTCCAGATTCTTTCATCGCTCTTATTATTGTTTCAAAAGCCTCTAAATTATTTGATGTATCTCCATCTAGTTCCACATATGTAATATGCCCTCCATTTGTTAAGGAATGATAAGGTGCTTCTTTTTTTATCTTATCATATGCATTTATGTTGTAGTAAACAGGTACATGGAATGAATTTGTATAATATTCTTTATCTGTTATCCCTTTTATTTCACCGTATATATTCTTATCTATGTCTGTAAATCTACCTGATAATCCTTCTGCCGGTGTTGCTATTAAAGAAAAGTTTAATTTATACTTGTCAGTGGCTTCATCCATTCTTTTACGCATATGTGATATTATTTTCAATCCTAACTCTTGGGCCTCTTCACTTTCCCCATGATGTTTTCCTATTAACGCTATTAAACACTCAGCTAAACCAATAAAGCCAAGTGTCAGAGTTCCTTGTTTAATTACTTCGTCTAATTTGTCATCATAGTTTAATTTGTCTGAATCTCTCCATATACCTTGACCCATCAAGAAAGGAAAATTCTTAACTTTTTTATTTCCTTGTATCTCCATTCTTTCTAATAATTCATCTATTACTAATGCTATTTTATTATCTAGATCCTTAAAGAAACCATCTAAATCAGTTTTATCATTTTTTATTATTCCGTGTTCTATACCAAGTCTAGGTAAGTTTATAGTTGTAAAAGATAAATTACCTCTACCGCTAACTTCATTTTTCCCACACACATTGCTCATTACTCTCGTTCTGCATCCCATATAAGTTGCTTCTGTTTCTGGATTATTAGGTTCATAGTACTCTATATTAAATGGTGCATCTAAGAAACTAAAATTAGGAAACAATCTTTTTGCTGATACCCTACAGGATAATTTAAATAAATCATAGTTAGGATCACTTTCATTTAAGTTAATACCTTCTTTTACCTTAAATATAAGTATAGGGAATATAGCTGTTTCACCATTTCCTAAACCTTTTTCCATTGATAATAATAGATTTTTACTTACCATTCTACCTTCTAACGATATATCTGTCCCAAAATTTATACTTGAAAAAGGTACTTGAGCTCCTGCTCTAGAGTGCATTGTATTTAGATTATGTATAAAACCTTCCATAGATTGATATGTCTGTTTGTCTGTTTCTTTATATGCCTCTTTATATGCGAATTCTTGGATTCTAATTGCTGTATTTAAATCAATATTAAACTCTTCAATTAACTTTTCTCTTTCCAAGAATTTATATTTATCATCTTGTTTCAATCCAACTTTTAATTTTGTTTCATATTCTGTAGAGTATACTATCTCTCTTAATTTTTCAACGTCACTTTTATTTACTAATAATTCCATACCTTTTAGCAAATTATCTATATATAATTTTTTAAAAGTCTTATATACACCTTTGGACATGTCATAATCAAAAAATGGTATACTTTGACCTCCATGTTGATCATTTTGATCACTCTGAATCGCAATTGCTGCTAAAGCACCATAACTCATAATACTGTTTGGCTCTCTTAGAAAACCATGACCTGTTGAAAATCCATTTTTAAAAAGTTTATCTAGCTTAATTTGACAACATGTTAATGTTCCCATATTAAGAAAGTCCATATCATGTATGTGTATATCTCCGCTATCATGAGCATTAACGTGTTCAGGCTTTAATACAAAAGTTTTGCAAAATTCTTTTGAAACTGCACTTCCATACTGCAGCATTGTTCCCATCGCAGTATTTCCATCAATATTAGCATTTTCCCTTTTTATATTAGCATCACTAGCATCTTCAAATGTTATTTGACTTATCGACTTCATAAGTCTTGTACGAGAGTTTCTGATTCTACTTCTTTCATTTCTATATGTAATGTACTTCTCACTAGTTCTAGCATGACCATCTTCTATCAAAACTTTTACTACAATATTTTGTATATCTTCAACTCCTGGAATTGTGTCATTAAACTTAGAGTTTAGTATCTTTATTACATTTTGACTTAAATCTTCGGACATTTCATAACTAGGTACTATTCCCTCTTCTTTTGCAACTTCACTAGCTGCTTTAAATATGGCTCTCGTTATTCTATCTTCATTAAGTTTTACGATTCTTCCATCCCTTTTTCTAATATATTCTAACATTAAAAAACCCTCCTAATTACTATATATTGTATAACATCAATAGTTTAACCACTATATATGGTATATATCCACTATTTATAATAGAATAACACTTATCAAAAGGCTTTGTCTATAAAGTACTTAAAATGTTTTTTGTCAACAAAGTTATTAGTTTTTATGAAATTTTTGCCTTTTTATTGTATTATAGATAATATACTTATTTTAAGGGGGTAAAAAAATGTTATCTAATCGACTTAGTATTATCTCACCTTCTTGCACTATAGGAATTAGTTCAAAGGTAAAAAAAATGAGAGAAACAGGTAAAAATGTTATAAGTTTAAGCATAGGCGAACCAGATTTTAACGTTCCTAAAAAAGCTCTTGAATGCGGGGTTAAATCTTTAAATGAAAATTGCACAAAGTATGATTTAGTTCCTGGGTTAACTATACTTAGGAATGAAATTTGTAAAAAGTTGTTAGATGAAAATAACTGTTGTTATTCTTCAGATGAAATAGTTCTATCTAGTGGTGCAAAAAATGCTATAACAAATGCTTTATTAGTAGTTACTGATCCAGGAGATGAAGTTTTAATACCAAAACCATACTGGGTAAGTTATTCTGAAATGACTAAACTCGTTAATGCAGTTCCTGTACCAATTGAAACAAATAAGTCAAATGACTTTAAATTAACAGCAGGTTTATTAGAAAAATATATAACTGATAAAACTAAAATGCTTTTATTAAACAACCCTTCCAATCCAACAGGAAGTGTTTATACAAAAGAAGAGTTGTTAGAAATAGTAAATGTATGTTTAGATAAAAATATTTATATATTATCTGACGAAATTTACGAAAGAATTTGTTATAATGATAAATTTGTATCTGTTGCATCATTGGGAGAAGAAGTAAAAAATATTACTATTACTGTTAATGGATTCGCGAAATCATCAGCAATGACTGGACTTCGATTAGGGTATACTGCATCAAATAAAGAAATAGCTAAAGGAATTAGTTCAATACAAGGTCACTTAGTTTCTCATCCATCTTTAACAGCACAGTACATAGGATACGGAGCATTAAAGTATTGTAAAGATGATATAGATAATATGGTAAATACATACAGAGCTAGAAGAGATTTAATTACAGCTAAATTAAATACTCTTAAGTATGTAGACTATATTTATCCAAATGGTGCATTCTATGTATTTATAGATTTGTCGCAAGTTGCTAAAAAATATAAATATAATGAAAGTTTTTCTATTGAGTTTTGCGATGAATTCCTATCTAAATACAATGTAGCTATAGTTCCTGGAAAAGCTTTTGGAATCGATGAATATGTGCGTATATCTTATGCCTGCTCAGAAGATGAATTTTTAGAGGGATTAAATAGATTAGAAAATTTCATTTTAGAAATAATGAATTAAAGTTCTATAAAATATACGAAAAAGCCATGTAAAAATTATTTTACATGGCTTCTTTAGTTAGGTTTTTACATGGCTTGTATTTGTAAATAAAAAAATTACGTGGCTACGTGCTACTCTCCCAGGGGGTCACCCCCCAAGTACCATCGCCGCTCAAGAGCTTAACTTCTGTGTTCGGAATGGGAACAGGTGTATCCTCTTTGCTATAATAACCACATAAAATTCATTACACTCATATCGCCAACGATATTTCTTTGCTAACGCTTCAGAAAAATCCGTTGCTCAAAATGTTTTTAAGTATTAACTTTTGTTAGTACTTTCAAAACTGCTAACATTTAATGTTTTCATTAACTATTTTTAGCAACTGAAATCTTCCTTATAATTATATAATCAAAGATTTAGTTGGCGATATAAACCTTTAGGTTTATTTTGGTCAAGTCCTCGACCTATTAGTATCAGTAAGCTACATATGTTACCACACTTCCACCTCTGACCTATCAACCATGTAGTCTTCATGGGGTCTTAACCTTACGGTGGGAAATCTTATCTTGAAGTAGGCTTCGCGCTTAGATGCTTTCAGCGCTTATCCTTTCCGTACTTAGCTACCCAGCTATGCCCTTGGCAGAACAACTGGTACACCAGCGGTACGTCCATCCCGGTCCTCTCGTACTAAGGACAGGTCTCCTCAAATTTCCTACGCCTGCGACGGATAGGGACCGAACTGTCTCACGACGTTCTGAACCCAGCTCGCGTACCACTTTAATGGGCGAACAGCCCAACCCTTGGGACCTACTACAGCCCCAGGATGTGATGAGCCGACATCGAGGTGCCAAACCTCCCCGTCGATGTGGACTCTTGGGGGAGATCAGCCTGTTATCCCCAGGGTAGCTTTTATCCGTTGAGCGATGGCCCTTCCATGCGGTACCACCGGATCACTAAGTCCGACTTTCGTCCTTGCTCGACCTGTATGTCTTGCAATCAAGCTCTCTTCTGCCTTTACACTCTACGTACGATTTCCGACCGTACTGAGAGAACCTTTGAGCGCCTCCGTTACTCTTTAGGAGGCGACCGCCCCAGTCAAACTGTCCACCTGACAGTGTCCCACTACCTGATTCAAGGCAGCTGGTTAGAATCCCAGTACTACAAGGGTGGTATCCCAAGGATGGCTCCACACAGACTGACGTCCATGCTTCATAGCCTCCCACCTATCCTGTACATGTAGCACCGAGACTCAATGTCAAGCTACAGTAAAGCTCCATGGGGTCTTTCCGTCCTGTCGCAGGTAACCGGCATCTTCACCGGTATTACAATTTCACCCAGTCTGTTGTTGAGACAGTGCCCAAATCGTTACGCCTTTCGTGCGGGTCGGAACTTACCCGACAAGGAATTTCGCTACCTTAGGACCGTTATAGTTACGGCCGCCGTTTACTGGGGCTTAAGTTCACTGCTTCGGTTACCCTAACAGATCCCCTTAACCTTCCAGCACCGGGCAGGCGTCAGCTCCTATACATCGTCTTGCGACTTAGCAGAAACCTATGTTTTTGGTAAACAGTCGCTTGGGCCTATTCTCTGCGGCCATGTTTCCATGGCACCCCTTCTCCCTAAGTTACGGGGTCATTTTGCCGAGTTCCTTAACAACAGTTCTCTGGCTGGCCTTAGGATACTCTCCTCACCCACCTGTGTCGGTTTGCGGTACAGGCACCTTTAACCTCGATAGAGACTTTTCTCGACAGTGTGAAATCAGCTACTTCGCTACTAAATTTCGCTCCGCATCGTACTCCAGCATTATTCAGGCGGATTTGCCTACCTGAACTGCCTCAATACTTGCCCGCACATAACCAACAGTGCGGTTAGCTTATCCTACTGTGTCATCCCATTTCTCAAACGGTTATTGGTGGTACAGGAATATCAACCTGTTGTCCATCACCTACGCCTTTCGGCCTCGGCTTAGGTCCTGACTAACCCAGGGCGGACGAACCTTCCCCTGGAAACCTTGGGTTTACGGCCTGTGGGATTCTCACCCACATCTCGCTACTCATGCCAACATTCTCACTTCTATACAGTCCACATCTCCTTACGGTAATGCTTCAATCCATATAGAAAGCTCTCCTACCCATCATAAATGATGCCGTAGCTTCGGTAGTACGTTTTAGCCCCGGAAATTTTCGGCGCAGGATCACTCGACCAGTGAGCTATTACGCACTCTTTAAATGAGTGGCTGCTTCTAAGCCAACATCCTGGTTGTCTGTGCAATCCCACATCCTTTACCACTTAACGTACATTTAGGGACCTTAGCTGACGATCTGGGCTGTTGCCCTTTTGACTATGAATCTTATCACCCACAGTCTGACTCCCAAGCATAAGAATACGGTATTCGGAGTTTGATAGTCTTCGGTAAGTGCAATACCCCCTAGGACATTCAGTGCTCTACCCCCGTTTCTCTAAATCTTGAGGCTAGCCCTAAAGCTATTTCGGAGAGAACCAGCTATCTCCGGGCTCGATTGGAATTTCACCGCTATCCACAGGTCATCCCCGAGCTTTTCAACGCTCGTGGGTTCGGTCCTCCACGAAATTTTACTTTCGCTTCAACCTGCCCATGGATAGGTCGCCCGGTTTCGGGTCTACGTCAACTAACTATACGCCCAGTTAAGACTCGCTTTCGCTGCGGCTCCACACCTTAAGTGCTTAACCTTGCTAGGTAACGTAACTCGTTGGCCCGTTCTACAAAAAGTACGCAGTCACACAAATAATGTGCTCCTACAGCTTGTAAGTGTAGGGTTTCAGGTTCTCTTTCACTCCCCTCCCGGGGTTCTTTTCACCTTTCCCTCACGGTACTATACGCTATCGGTCACTAGGTAGTATTTAGGCTTGGAGGATGGTCCCTCCTGCTTCCCACAGGGTTTCACGTGTCCCGTGGTACTCTGGATCATATCTGAAGTCTTCTTGTTTTGACTACGTGGCTTTTACACTTTATAGCGGAGCTTTCCAACTCTCTTCGTCTACAATAGCCTCTCCGTTATGATATGTCCGCAACCCCAGTGAAGAAAACTTCACTGGTTTGGCCTGTTCCGCGTTCGCTCGCCGCTACTTACGGAATCGAATTTCTTTCTCTTCCTCCGGGTACTTAGATGTTTCAGTTCCCCGGGTTCCCCTCGCATAGCTATGTATTCACTATACGATACTTAGACATTACTCTAAGTGAGTTTCCTCATTCGGAAATCTTGGGATCACAGTTTACGTGCAACTCCCCCAAGCTTATCGCAGCTTATCGCGTCCTTCATCGGCTCCTAGTGCCAAGGCATTCGCCCTACACCCTTAATAACTTGACCAGTTATTAAATTTGATATTTTTAAAAGTTATCTTCTTTATATGATATATTTTTTAAGAAGTTTATCTTCTTCTTTTATAATGTCATATCACTAAATGTTATGCAGTTTTCAAAGTACTAAAGCACTTATTAAATAAGTACTAATGGTGGAGATGAGGAGGATCGAACTCCTGACCCCTTGCGTGCAAGGCAAGTGCTCTCCCAGCTGAGCTACACCCCCATGTCGATTTTTTTCAACATATCTTGAGTTTTCATAAAGAACCCTCAAAATTAAACAGTAGGTTAATTCTCCCTAGAAAGGAGGTGATCCAGCCGCACCTTCCGATACGGCTACCTTGTTACGACTTCACCCCAGTTATTGATTTCACCTTCGACACTCGCTTCCCAAAAGGGTTAGCTAAGTGGCTTCGGGCGCCCCCAACTTCCGTGGTGTGACGGGCGGTGTGTACAAGACCCGGGAACGCATTCACCGCAGCATTCTGATCTGCGATTACTAGTAACTCCAGCTTCATGTAGGCGAGTTTCAGCCTACAATCCGAACTGAGAATGGCTTTAAGGGATTAGCTCGGCCTCACGACTTGGCTGCCCTCTGTACCACCCATTGTAGCACGTGTGTAGCCCTAAGCATAAGGGGCATGATGATTTGACGTCATCCCCACCTTCCTCCAGGTTATCCCTGGCAGTCCCTCTAGAGTGCCCAACTTAATGCTGGCAACTAAAGGCAAGGGTTGCGCTCGTTGCGGGACTTAACCCAACATCTCACGACACGAGCTGACGACAACCATGCACCACCTGTCACTTCTGTCCCCGAAGGGAAAAATGCGATTAGGCATCGGTCAAAAGGATGTCAAGCTTAGGTAAGGTTCTTCGCGTTGCTTCGAATTAAACCACATGCTCCGCTACTTGTGCGGGTCCCCGTCAATTCCTTTGAGTTTCACTCTTGCGAGCGTACTCCCCAGGCGGAGTACTTAATGCGTTAGCTGCGGCACCGAGGGGGGTAACCCCCGACACCTAGTACTCATCGTTTACGGCGTGGACTACCAGGGTATCTAATCCTGTTCGCTCCCCACGCTTTCGTGCCTCAGTGTCAGTTACAGTCCAGAAAGCCGCCTTCGCTACTGGTGTTCCTCCTAATATCTACGCATTTCACCGCTACACTAGGAATTCCACTTTCCTCTCCTGCACTCAAGTCTCCCAGTTTCAAGAGCTTACTACGGTTGAGCCGTAGCCTTTCACTCCTGACTTAAGAAACCACCTACGCACCCTTTACGCCCAGTAAATCCGGATAACGCTAGCCCCCTACGTATTACCGCGGCTGCTGGCACGTAGTTAGCCGGGGCTTCCTCCTCAAGTACCGTCATTATCTTCCTTGAGGACAGAGTTTTACGACCCGAAGGCCTTCATCACTCACGCGGCGTTGCTGCATCAGGCTTTCGCCCATTGTGCAATATTCCCCACTGCTGCCTCCCGTAGGAGTTTGGACCGTGTCTCAGTTCCAATGTGGCCGATCACCCTCTCAGGTCGGCTACTGATCGTCGCCTTGGTAAGCCGTTACCTTACCAACTAGCTAATCAGACGCGGGTCCATCTCATACCGCCGGAGCTTTGATAAGAGATACATGTGAATCTCTTATGTTATCCTGTATTAGCATACCTTTCGGTATGTTATCCATGTGTATGAGGCAGGTTACCCACGCGTTACTCACCCGTCCGCCGCTCTTCACCGAAGTGAATCGCTCGACTTGCATGTGTTAGGCACGCCGCCAGCGTTCATCCTGAGCCAGGATCAAACTCTCATAAAAAAGTTGTCCATCGCTCAGACTAATCATTATCTGAATATCTGGCTTGGTTTGTTTATTGTTTCAGTTTAATTCTTAAAGAATTAATTTATTGTTAACCTACTGTTTAATTTTCAAAGTTCTTTGCTTGTTTCAGCTTCTTTATTTTACCAAAGCTGTTTTTCTTTGTCAACTACTTTTTTAAGAAGTTTTTGTTGACGTTTTGTCCCTGTCTCAAGGACAAGTAATACTATATCATTTATAATTCAGTAGGTCAACACTTTTTTATTTATTTTGCTATTTTATTTTTATAATTATATGTAACATTTACAGTAGATGGCTTTCTGTTATTCTTTTTATTATTACAACTTACTTTATTAAATACTCTTAATGTGTCCTCACATAAAAAAATCATAACCTGTAATAATAAAAAGCATATACTTATAAGACATATCCATGACATAATTTGGTTCATTTTCATTGCCCCTTCCGTATAACATTAATTTTTATATTCATTTCTAAGTATTTATTCCTTTTTCCTTTAATAATTTTTCTTTCATTATTCTCATAATAAAATATCATTTTTTCTTTTTTATCATTTTAAATTAGGTAACAACATTTTTTGTTCATATTTTTTATATTTTACTGTTGATATGTTAATTAATTTTTGTAATAAAAACAGTTCTACTTTATGTAGATGTAGAAAAAAACTCGTGCCTATATAACTATAAAAGTTATTAAACACGAGCTTTTTATATTAAGACTATTCTTCTATTTGATTTTTATTTTGGTCAATAGGTTTCATCGTTGGGAATAGTATTACATCTCTTATTGATGCAGAATTAGTAAGTAACATCATAACTCTGTCTATACCTATTCCTAGTCCACCTGTTGGAGGTAAACCTACTTCTAATGCATTTATGAAGTCTTCATCCATATCACAAGCTTCATCATCACCTAGTTCTTTCTTTCTCATTTGATCCATAAATCTTCCTTTTTGGTCAATTGGATCATTAAGTTCAGAAAATGCATTAGCTAACTCCCATTTATTAGCAAAGGCTTCAAATCTATCCGTTTTTCTTGGGTCTTCAACATTTCTCTTAGCAAGAGGCGATACTTCAACTGGATGATGTGTTATAAATGTTGGTTGGATTAATTTATCTTCACCGAATTCTTCGAAGAATGCATTTATAACTTCTCCTCTTCTCATTCCAGGCATTATTTCTATACCTTTTTCTCTAGCTATTTCTAAAGCTTCTTCATCTGTGTTTATTGTATCAAAATCAACACCAGTATATTCTTTAACGCATTCTATCATAGTCATTCTTCTCCAAGGTGGCTTGAAATCTATTTCAGTTCCTTGGTAGTTTACAACTGTACTTCCTGTAGCTACTTCTGCCATATGAGATATAAGATTTTCAGTTATTCTCATCATATCCTCATAATCAGCATATGCTTGATATAATTCCATAGCAGTATATTCTGGGTTATGCTTTATAGACATACCTTCATTTCTGAACATTCTACCCATTTCATATACTTTATCAAATCCACCTACTATAAGTCTTTTTAAGTATAATTCATTTGCTATTCTTAAGTACATTGGTATATCTAGTGTATTGTGATGTGTAACAAATGGTCTAGCATTAGCTCCACCAGCAATAGTGTTTAGTATAGGTGTTTCAACTTCTAAGAATCCTCTTTCATCTAAGAATGATCTTAATGCTTTTAATGCTTTTGTTCTTGTTAAGAACGCATCTTTAACTTCTGGGTTAACTATTAAGTCAACATATCTTTGTCTATATCTTATATCTTGATCTTTTAATCCATGATATTTTTCTGGTAATACTTGCAGTGATTTAGATAATAAAACTACAGAAGTCGCTTTTACTGATATTTCTTCTTTTTTAGTTTTAAATACTTCACCTTCTAAACCTATGATATCACCTATATCGTAAGTTTTGAAAAGATCGTAATCTTCTTCACCTATTCTGTCTTTTCTTACATAACATTGTATTCTTCCATCTTGATCTTGAATGTCTATAAATCCAGCTTTACCTTGAAGTCTTTTGCTCATTATACGTCCAGCTATTTTGACAACTTTTCCTTCCATTTCGTCAAAGTTATCTTTTATGTCTTTAGAATAGTTAGTTCTATCATATCTGCTTTGTTCAAATGGGTTTTTGCCCATTTCTTGTAACTTACTTAATTTTTCTCTTCTTACTTTCAGTACTTCTGTAAGGTCTTCTTGGTTATCAATCACATTTTGTTGATCTTTACTCATTTTTTTCCTCCAAGTTATGTTCTTATTAAATTTTAGTTAAACTATCTTCTTATATCTAATATTTTATATATTACAACACCATTTGGTACTTGAACTTCAACTTCATCACCTTTGTGTTTTCCTATAAACGCGCTACCTACTGGTGATTCATTTGATATTTTACCATTGTATGGATCAGCTTCTGCAGAACCTACTATTGTATATTCTACTTCTTCTTCAAACTCAGTATCATATACTTTAACTGTTGATCCAATTGTTACTATATTGCTGTCTATTTGACTCTCATCTATTATAACAGCCTTTCTTAAAATGTTTTCTAATTTTACGATTCTTTCTTCTACTTGAGCTTGCTCATTTTTAGCTTCATCGTATTCAGCATTTTCCGATAAATCTCCAAATGAAATAGCTACTTTTATTCTTTCTGCAACTTCTTTTCTCTTAACTGTTTTTAAGTACTCTACTTCTTCTTCTATTTTGTTGTAACCTTCTTGTGTAAGTATCTCTTGTTTTTCTACCATAACCCCTACAACTCCTTCTATATAATTTTAAAATATGCTTATTCAACATATTTTACATTTATTCCTATTGATTTATTATGCGCTATATTATAAGTCACTATCTTATTTGTGTCAAGGAGTGTTCCATATACTCTTCTAACATAGCAATTACTTCTTTATAATCTGTTATTTTATTAATTTGATCTCTATATTTAGCGGAATTTTTTAAACCTTTTAAATACCAACCTATATGTTTTCTCATTTCTCTTACAGCAACAAACTCTCCATGTTCAGCTACTGCTAAGTTCATATGTTTTATTGCCGTAGTTATTTTTTCTTCTAGTGTTGGTTCCGGTAATATTTCTCCTGTTTCCATATAATGATTTATTCTTTTGAATATCCAAGGGTTTCCTTGCGCACCTCTACCAATCATTATAGCATCACATTTAGTTTTTTCTAACATATTTACTGCATCTTCAACTTCAAATACATCTCCATTACCTATCACAGGTATGTTTATAGTTTGCTTTATTTGTGCAATTATATCCCAATCTGCCTTACCAGAATAAAATTGTTCTCTTGTCCTACCGTGTATAGCTAAAGCACCTATTCCACACTCTTCTGCTATTTTAGCTATCTCAACAGCATTTACACTGTCGTCGTCCCAGCCTTTTCTTATTTTTAATGTAACTGGTTTTTTTGAGTTCTTAACTACTGAACTTAAAACTTCTGCTGCTAGTTTAGGATTTCTCATCAAAGCAGACCCATCACCATTTTTTATGACTTTTGGTGCCGGACACCCCATATTTATATCCAAAATTTCATTTGGATAATCATTCATTATAGCCGCTGCTCTTCCCATAAATTCTGGTTCCGATCCAAATATTTGAACTGCTATAGGGTGTTCTTCATCTTCTATTTTTAACATTTTCTTAGTATTTTCATCATCATAGCAAAGAGCCTTAGCATTTATCATCTCCGTGTAAAGCATCCCACATCCTTTTTCTTTACAAATTAATCTAAAAGGTAAGTCTGTTACACCTGCCATAGGAGATAAAAAAACTTTATTATTTAATTGGACATTGCCTATTTTCATCTTCTGTCTCCTTTTAATTGTGAATTATTTATAATGATTAACATTTTTCCAAATTTTAATTAACTACTCTAAATATATTATTACAAATTCTGAAAATATACTATTATTATTTTGTATTGTATTATTTTTACATATTAAAAAGGAATTGGATTACACCAATTCCTACGTAACTTCTATTTGTTTTTTTCGTGTATTAATCTTAATCCCTCTAAGGTTAAGAATCTATCTACATAATCTATGCTATCAGTTTCTGAATGAATAAGGGAAGATAATCCTCCTGTAGCTATGACTTTTATATTTTCACTACGTAATTCCTTTTTCATCATTGATATTATTTTTTCTACCTGTCCAACGTATCCATATATTATTCCTGATTGCATTGCTTCCACTGTGGTTTTACAAATAGTCTTACCTGGTTTAAGAAGCTCAACTCTAGGAAGTTTTGCTGCACCATTAAATAATGCTTCACTTGATATCTTAAGACCTGGACATATTGTTCCACCTAGGTACTCTGCTTTTTCAGATATTGCACAGAACGTTGTAGCCGTTCCAAAGTCTACTATTATAAGCGGACTTCCGTATTTTTCTATTGCTGCCACAGCATTTACTATTCTATCTGCTCCTACTTGTTTAGGATTATCATATTTTATATTTAGTCCTGTTTTTATTCCAGGACCTACTATCATAGGCTTTTTCTCGCAATACTTTATACAAAAGTTTTCTAAAGCATGCATTACATTGGGAACAACTGAAGATATTATTACATCATCAATTGATTTTAAGTCTATTTTATCATAAGTTAATAAATTACTTATTAACATTCCATATTCATCAGATGTTTTGTGTATATCTGTGCAAATCCTCCAGTCTTTTACTAAAGCCTTTCCCTCATATACACCTATAACCATATTTGTATTTCCTATATCAAATACTAATAGCATATGTTTAAACCTTCCTTCTATTTTTTGCCTTTTCTTATTAGTGCCACTGAAACTGCAGATACTATTAATCCTGCGATTAAAGCTTCTGGTACTCCACTTGTTAAAACAACGCCAAATAATAATTTAGACGCGCTTGATCCTTGTTGTTCCATAAGTGCTAGGTATTTATCTGCATATAGTATATAAATCATACCTAAAACGCCAGCTGTATTAGCAAGAGATCCAATTATACCTGCTACAAATCCTGAAGCATATACTTTTTTACTTACTTTGTATACACCTTGGTACACATAATAAGCTACTATTCCTATTAGTATTCTAGGAAGTACAGATACTAGCGGATTTATAAATAACGGCGACAATAGCACTGGTTGTGTTATGGCGTTCCATAAGCTTGTTAATCCAAAAATCAATCCTATTGTTGCACCTACTACTGGACCTTCTATAATCGCTCCTATAATAACTGGTATATGCATTATCGTTGCTTTTATAGGTCCTATAGGTATATAACCTATAAATGGTAACATTGACATCATAATAGAAATTGCAGATAAAACTCCTATTATAGTCATTCTCCTTACATTCAGCCTTCTTTGTGCTGACGCTCGTGTGTTAATCATAATAAAAATACACCCCCGTTCCAGCTCTTAAAAGATGCCGGACTATTTTAGTTTTATTTAGTTTTGACTTTTGCGACTCTTAAATGTCAACTAAGTCAGACTCTTCGTTAAGAAGATGTCAGCTATATAACAAGACAATTTTAACAGTGACTTTTTGCATTGTCAACAATATTATATAAACATATATAGTTCAACTTTTTTATATGATATTATTATTTGTCATTTTCTAATTCATTATAAGAGATAATATTTTTTATGTTTTTAGCATTTTTTACGGCATTTATAATACTTTTTTCTACTACCTCAGCTGCTAAACATCCTAGTAAAGTAATATCTGAATCAACTTCTATTTTTCCCGTTGACATAGTAAATATTGTATCTCCGTCATGAGGTGTATGTATAGGAAATATAGCTTTTGCATATCCATCATGAGCCATTTGAGATATTTTTTTACATTGAGCTTTTGTTAATTTTGCATTAGTTGCAACTATACCTATAGTTGTATTGTCTATTTTGAATCCACCCTTCATAAGCCCTGACTTCATTATTTCATATGTATTTAATAATTTTGTTTTGTCTTCATTTAGCACTCCAGCTATTACTTTACCATCTTCATATATATCTCCAAAAGCATTAACAGCTATTAATGCAGATACTACTACTCCATTATCAAGTTTAATTGAGTAACTTCCTATTCCCCCTTTCGTTACATAGTCCAACCCTTTTATTTTTCCTACAGTTGCTCCACATCCTGCCCCATAGTTACCTTGCTTTAATTCAGTTTCACTGGCATTTAAACAAGCCTTGTATCCCATTTCTTTATCTGGTCTTACTTTATAACTTCCTACTCCTAGGTCAAATAATACAGCTCCTGTTACAATAGGTACTTTACAAACCCCAACATCAAAACCTATATTTTTTTCTTCTAGATATTTACTTACACCACATGTAGACTCCAATCCAAAAGCCGATCCTCCAGATAATACTACTGCATGTACTTTTTGAACTGAATTTATAGGATCTAGTAAATCTGTTTCTCTTGTTCCCGGAGCAGATCCTCTGACATCTACTCCACAAGTTGCACCTTCTTGGCATATTACAACAGTGCAACCAGTTAAAGAATCTGTATCTTCTACTTGACCAACCTTCAATCCTTTTACATCCAAAATATTATTATACATATCCTTTAACCCCTCTTATTGAAACTTCTCCAGATAAAATTTCTTGTATGTTATCCTTATCATCCATTACTATTAAATTTCCGTTATCACTAATATCAATGCATTTTACTAATTCTTTTTCATCATCTTTAATTATATATACATCTTTATTTAGTATTGCTGAGTATTCTTTGCAAATTTTTAAAATTTCTTCTTTGTAATCATTTTTTATATAATCATTATATAGATTTTCAAATTCATAAAGTACTTGTGATACTATTTCTACTCTTGATAAATGATAGTTTTCTTTATACAACGATGTTGCTTTTTCTTCTAACTCTTTGTCAAAGTCTAAACTCTTCACATTCATACCTATGCCAACTACAACATAATTAATTCTTTCAATTTCAGCAGATAACTCAGTTAATATGCCACTTACCTTTTTGTTATTTATAATAATATCATTTGGCCATTTAATATTTGCAGGCACTTGTAAATTATTTAATGCTTTTACTATAGCTGCTCCTGCTATTAAAGTTATAAAAGGAGCTTTATATGGTATAATCTCTGGTTTAAGTATTATACTCATCCATATACCTTCTTTAGATTTTGATTGCCAATTCCTCCCCAATCTTCCTTTGCCTTTTGTTTGCTCTTCACTTATGACTACAGTGCCATCTTGAACATCATTACCTATTTTCTTTAAATAATCATTGGTTGAGTCTACACTCTCAAGATGAATTATATTTTTTCCTATAAACTCTGTTTTTAAATTATGATAAATATTTTGTGGGTTTAATAAATCTTTTGGTGACCCAATTAATCTGTAACCTTTTTTATTAACAGATTCTATATTGTAACCTTCTTCTCGTAAAATATTAATATGTTTCCATATGGCAGTTCTAGATATACCTAACTTTTTTGATAATTCTTCTCCCGATACAAAATCTGATCCACTGCCTAAAATAACTTCTATTATTTTATCTCTCATACTTCACCTCTATTATTTCGACTTTTTTATAAAATTAATTATACACTAATTATATTATATATAAATAAAAACAGGGCTTTAATGCAAGCCCTGTTTTTATTTAAATTATTTATTATCATCTTCTGGCAATTTAAACTCTTCTAGTTTTGGTTTGTGTAAATCAACCTTTTCTTCTTCATTAGATTCTTCTTGTATATCTTCATCATCAATAATAACTTTTGATTGTTCCCTTTTTGCAAATACATCTTTTTCATCTAATGATAGCTCTTCATTAAATGCTTGAATAAATTGCTCTGAGTCTAAAGTTTCATATAGTAATAATCCTTTTGCAACATAGTGTAATTTGTCCATATTTTCATTTAATATTTTTTTACATTCTGCGTAAGAATTTTCAACTATCGTTCTAACTTCTTTATCTATCTCAAAAGCTATTTCTTCTGAGTAATTTTTCTTAGTAGTTATACTGTTTCCTAAGAATACTTCATCATCACTGTCTCCGTATACCATAGGTCCCATTTTTTCACTCATACCATATTTAGTTACCATAGCTCTTGCTATTGCTGTAACTCTTTCTAAGTCATTAGATGCTCCTGTTGAAATATCTTCCATGATTAATTCTTCTGCAACCCTACCGCCAAGAGCCATTACTATAGTTTCTAACATTTCATTCTTAGTACCATACATTTGGTCTTCTTGTGGAAGAGGTTCAGTAAATCCACCAGCTCTACCCCTTGGTATTATAGTTACTTGGTGAACTGGACTTACATTTGGAAGTATATGCATACAAATAGCATGACCTGCCTCATGATAAGCCGTAAGCTTTCTATCTTTTTCACTGATAACTCTAGATTTTTTAGCTACACCAACCATAACTTTTGTTATAGCTTCTTCTATAGTTTCCATATGAATTTCTTTTTCTCTTTTTCTAGCTGTTAATATAGCAGCCTCATTCATTATGTTTTCAATATCTGCTGGCGTAAACCCTGGAGTTCTCTTCGCTAACACTTCTTTATTTACATCATGTGCTAAAGGTTTGTTTTTTGAATGAACTTCAAATATAGCTTCCCTACCTCTAACATCTGGTACTCCAACGACTACCTCTCTGTCAAATCTACCTGGTCTAAGTAATGCAGGATCTAGAATATCTGGTCTATTTGTAGCAGCCATAATTATTATTCCTTGATTGACTCCGAAACCATCCATCTCTACTAGAAGCTGGTTTAGAGTTTGTTCTCTTTCATCATGTCCTCCACCAAGTCCAGCACCTCTTTTTCTACCAACAGCATCTATTTCGTCTATAAAAATTATTGCAGGTGCACTTTTCTTCGCTTGCTCAAATAAGTCTCTTACTCTTGATGCTCCAACACCTACGAACATTTCAACGAAGTCAGAACCACTTATGCTGAAAAATGGTACTCCAGCCTCTCCTGCAACGGCTCTTGATAAATATGTTTTTCCTGTCCCTGGAGGACCAACCATTAGTATACCTTTTGGAATTCTAGCACCTAAATTAATATACCTCTTGGGGTTCTTCAGGAAATCAACAACTTCCTGCAGATCTTCTTTTTCCTCAGACAGTCCCGCCACATCCTTGAATGTAACTCTTGTTTTTTCGTCATCTTTATGAACTCTTGCTTTGGATTTTCCAAAGCTCATAACCTTTCCGCCTCCACCTTGAGACTGGTTCATAAAGACAAACCATATTATAATCATAAATCCAATTAGAAGAACAGTTGGTAGCATACTTACAAACCAAGGTGTTTGTGGTTGTGCTTCTCCATCAAATACTAATTTATTTTCCACTGCTTGATTTAATATCTCATCAGATAGTTTATCTCCTAATATTTCATTTGGTATATATGATGTGAACTTCTTGTTTGAATCTTTTATTACTCCTTCAACAGAAGTTCCATCGACAAAGTGTATTCTCGATATATTTTCTTCAGTTAGATTTTTATAAACTTCAGAAAACTTTAACTCTTCAACTTTAGTTGTCTTAGTCCCTGAGAATTGGACTATGCCTATTATTATCATAAACAGTAACAGATAAAAACCTGCTCCTTTTAAAAATTTGTTCAAAAGAAGCCCTCCTTTCATAAGTTGTTTTAATTCTAAATTTTCTTAAAGCAAATCTTTAAGACTTCTTTTGTGGTTTCATCAACCTTATATGCTTCACTATTTCTAAAATTTCCAACACATAAAATTCCATTGTCATCTTGCAACACTGGAACTTTACCTCTTTCTTCTTTTGGAATTTTTAAATCTATGAATAATTCTTTCAATTTTTTGCTTCCCATAGAAAGTTTTATTTTATCCCCTGACTTTCTACTTCTTACAACTATCCCCCCTTTAATTTTATTACAATCAAACCATTTTAATGATTTATCTCTTTTCAAAGCCTTATACCTATTTATAGGCATCGTTTCAGTTTCAATAATGATATTAGCTTCATTTATTTTGACAAACCCATTTTTAGGTACTTTATAAGAGAATTCTATTTCTTCAAATATAATTTCTTTTGTTGTAAATACCAGTTTATTCTTTTGTCTATAAACAAATAATCCTCTTGGAAGAACTATTTTTTTATCAATCTTATTTTCACATTCTAAGCCTAGAACTTCCTCAATATGCTTTTGGTCTATAAAATTTGTATCTCCTAAAACATATTTTATTCCTAATCTAATAATTCTACTTTTTAATGACTTATGTAAATTTATATATTTATCTAACTTAATTTCTAAATTGTATCCATTTATAAAAGCTAATTGTTTAAATTTCTTAAAAGCTTCTTCTTCTATATAATCATTATCAATTCTTAAGCTATTACTCATTCTTACTATGGATTCTATTATATTAGAATTAAAATTATCCTTCATATATGGTATAAGGTCTAATCTAATTTTATTCCTTGTATATATGTTTTCTAAGTTTGTAGCATCTATTCTTGGATTTAATTTATATTCTTCACAGTAAGCTTCTATTTCAGATCTTTCAATTTCTAAAATAGGCCTAATTATCGCATCATCTCTTATATAATCTATACCTTTTAATCCTTGTAAACCTGTGCCTCTCATCATACGCATTAAGACGGTTTCAGCTTGATCATTCATATTATGAGCTATAGCTATTTTATTTGCATTTAACTTTTCTTTTATTTCAAAGAACATTTCATATCTTAATTTTCTTGCTCCTTCTTCTAAGGACAACTTATTTTCCTTACAATATTGTGGCACATTCATAGATTTAACAAAAAAAGTTATTCCTAAACTTTCACACAATTGAGAAACATATAAAGCATCCTTCTGAGCTTCCATTCCTCTAATCTGATGATTCAGATGTGCTGCATAAACTTCTATATCTATAACATCTCTCAATCTATTCAATATATGTAATAGACAAACTGAATCGGGACCTCCAGAAAGTCCTAACACAATTTTGTCTCCATCTTCGATTAAGTTGTATTTTTTTATCGTACTTAGCGTTTTCTCAAATATCATATTTTATACCTCTATTACAATTAATTTTATCAATAATTAACTTAATTGTCTTACTTATTTGCATCAATTTTTTAATTAATGAAATTCTTAACTACTAGTACTATTTTCTATAAAAAAACTTCAAATCCTTGTTTATATTTATCCTATTTTTTAAGAATATTTTTTAAACACTATAGTTATAATGATAACAAATAAATGAAACAAAAGGTAGTATTTTAACTACCTTTAATTTTATTCCATTAAAAATATTTATTTTTTAACCTTATTTATTGATAAATATTTATTTTTATTTTATTACGACCCTTGAACATATCTATTATTTCTATATTATAATCTATATCAATGATAATATTTTCTTGTTTTTTAACATTTAAATTCGTAGTTTTTGTTTGTACAACAAACATACCCTGTTGTGTTGCATAATTAGAGTTAATTGTTTGATCTTTTTTAAAAAGCATAGTTGAATTTATTTCCCCAAATCTTTTTATTGTTACCTTATCACTTTCAATTTTAATAGATGTTGTCGTTTCTTTGCCATCTTCTTTTTCCTTGTAAACTACATAGGTATTATCTTTTTTTTCATATAAAGTACCTGTAGCCTTTACTTTTATGTCATTTCTTTCTCCATATTCATTATATTGAATCGTATGGATATTAATTTTAACTTCCAATACATTGCCTCCTTCTAAATATGGCTTTTTTAAGTAAAGCATTTCGTTTTATATTTTACTATCTAAATGATAATTATAATTTATTTCACAAAAAAAATAAAGGAGTAAAAACTCCTTTATTTTTTATTTAAAATTCTATATTATTTAGCAAAAACATGATTTCCTATTCTTAAGTAAGGATTTAATGTATTTATCCAATTACATGTAGATATATCTGGGTTCCAGAAATATATTGCATTATTGGTTGGGTCACTTCCATATAGAGCTTCCTGAGCAGCTCTATATGTAGAACTTGTTGGCTCTGCATAAATAGTCCCATTTTTCACTACAGAAAATGCATTTTTTTGATATATAACACCTTCTAATGAATCTGGAAACCTAGAGTCCTTTACTCTATTAATTACAACTGCTGCTACAGCAACTTGTCCTTCATAACTTTCTCCTCTAGCTTCTCCTGCTATCAATTTTGATAATAACATTATTTGTTCATCATTAAGATTTATAACTGCTTCTTTCTTTTCATCTTGTTCTTGTACTTGCCTAAAACAATTTTCTGTTTTACTGTCTAAATAATAATATTCTAGTGCATATATTTGTTTTATAGATACAAATACATTGCCTAAAACTAATAGTGATACTATAAGTGTTTTATAGCACCTATCCATAGTTAAAGTCACTCCTTTTTTGTCTTATTCTTGATTTAAAATAAATTTTGAAATACCTCTGCTATTTTAAATTTAAATTTTAAATCAGTTACTTTAGTTTGATTTTTTGCCATTATTAAATCATATTCTTGTGGTGTTAGTATTTCTTTTAGCTTCTCATCAGTTTTTTCATCTATTACTCCATTTTGTTCATCTACAAAGCAAAGAGGAGGAAACATTACACACCACCAGTTTTTCCCTTTACCTTCTCCTATTATAATTTTTAAAGCTTTATATTTACCTGCTGGTAAAACTACACTTGAATATTGTTTAGCCGGAAAATCACTATATTGCAAACCAATTTTAACACTATAGTCATATCCATTTTTAGAAATAATCTTCTTACTTATTTTTTTTAAGTTATCATATTCATTTTTTATAATTACTTCACTTTCTTCTATTGATTTAGAATTTTCAAGTTTTGGTTGCAAATACGCTATAACTGCATCTCTAACCTTTAGTTTTAATTCTTGATCTTCATCTGTATCACTATTAGCTATAACGTGAAATCTTATTAATTTCTCCTTATAATCATAGCTACATGCTTCTATTTTAGTTATTTCTTTTGATATTACTAAAGTAGTTAATAATAATATGGTAATTAAAATACTAAACAGTATATATATTCTTTTTTTTATATTTTTCACTTTCATAATAATCCCCCTCAAAAATTAATTCATATTTTGAGTGTATCCATTTATTATTTTTTTATACAGAAATTTGCTTTACAACATATGCAATAAATCATTTTAATATCTATTTTTTCCAACAATAAAAATTTATTTTATATAGTGACTTTAATTAAATTAGTCATTTCAAATTATGTACTGTAAGCAATAAAAAAAGAAGGCTAAGCCTTCTTTAAAATATGATTCCCATTTTTATTTAATTATTTACTGTGTTCTCCATAAAAAATTGCTCTGCCAGTTCTATATGTTCTGTTGCATACTTTTTAGCTAATTCAGAATCACCTGATTTGATTGCTTCTAATATTCTATTATGTTCATCTACTAGGCTTAATGATGCCTCATAGTTTGATACATACGTCACTCTGAATCTATGCACTTGTTCCCATAAAGAAGTTATTAAGTGATATAGTTTTTTATTATTTGCCATTAAAAATATCTTCTCATGAAACTCTACATCTTTTTTTAATACATTGTCTATGTCAGTTTCTCTTACACTTTTTTCAAATTCTTTTGCAACTCTTTCCAACTCAACAATGTCTTCATCTCTCAGTCTCTCTGATGCTAAAGATGCTGCTAATCCTTCTAAGCTTGCTCTTATTTCTAATACGTCTATTAAATCTTTAAATGACATATTAGCAACATAAGCACCCTTTCTTGGTAGCATTACTACTAGACCTTCAAGTTCTAATTTCCTAATAGCTTCTCTTATTGGAGTTCTACTTACCCCTAATTGTTCCGCCAGTTGCACTTCCATAAGTCTTTGACCTGCTTTTAAATTACCTTCTAAGATAGCTGTTCTTAGATTTTCAAATACTACATCTCTTAATGGCTTATAATTATCTAGATTTAATTTTGTTAAACTATCCATTTATTTCAACCCCCTTTTTATGGCTTTTAACTAGATATACTTGTTTAAAGTTTTCTAGTAAAATTTTTTTACATTTTTCTGCATCTTCTTCGTTGTTATATAATCCAAAAACTGTTGGTCCACTTCCACTCATCATAGCTCCTAATGCCCTATTATTTATCATAATTTCCTCTATCTCATTAATAACAGGATATTTTTCCTTAGTAACGGATTCTAAGACATTATACATATTCTTTGATAATAGCTCTATGTTATTTTCTTTTAATAGCCTCATTAATAATTTATTATCCGGCCTTTTTTTAATAATTTTAGAATCTATAGCCTCATATACTTCTTTTGTAGACACAAATAATTCTGGTTTACACACCAAAATAAATGCATCCTGAGATAAACCATCTATATTTGTTAATTTTTCTCCAATATTTTCTGCCAATGATGCTTCTCCTTCAATACAAAAAGGCACATCAGCCCCTAGTTGTAAACCTATTCCCTTAAGTTCATTTTTACTTAAGTTAAGATCCCATAACTTATTCAATCCAACTAAAACTGCGGCCGCATTACTACTTCCACCTGCCATACCGGCAGCAACAGGTATATTTTTATCTATGTAAATTTTTATACCTCTTTTTATATTGAATTCTTGTTTTATTAAACTAGCCGCTTTATGCATTATATTACTACTATCCATGGGTATATCTTTACTATTACTATTTATTATTATTGTATCTTCATCTAGTGAAAAAATCTTTATAATATCAAATAAATCAATAGTTTGCATTATCATTTCAACTAAATGATATCCATCTTGTCTCTTTCCTAATACATCTATAGATAAATTAATTTTCGCTCTACTTTTCAGTTCTATAGAATTCATTTCATCCTCCTTGTATGTGGTTGCATTTAGTATAATGGATTCTCGAATTATAATTATTATACTACAAAAACAAAATAATAGGGGTTTTATCCCCTATTATTTTACTACTTTTGTTAGTTTACTAATCTATCGTTGTAACTTTTTTTTGTAAAATTAAGCATTTTCCTTGCTTAATTGGTTCCTCTACCTTAATTTCATTTACATCTGCTATTTCTTCTTCTGTTGTATTATATTTTTTGGCTATATCCCAAAGATTGTCACCTTCTTTACAAATGTATACTATTATACTAGGAGCTGTTGAAAGGTCATAATCACCTTGGTCTTCACCTTTTATGATAAAGCTTTCTGATTTCTTATCTATAGCTTCTGTGAATCTTTTCACCTTTATTACTAAATCTATCTCATCTCTATTTAAATCTGCTTCAACTTTATCTATACAGACTGTATTAAATATTGAGCAAGTATCACTTAAATTTTCAATAACAGCATCATTTTCAAAAGGAATTTCTTCTGATAACTTATAAATCATTTTCTCTCCTTCAACAGGAACAAATAATATTACCACTTTTATTATTCCTTGAATTATGCTTTTATTTCCTTCTACATAAGCATTCTCTATAGATATTGATGGACACACACTTACTATATCCTTCACTTGGATACTATCATCACCTATACTTAAAGTGTCTCTAACTGTAAATGTTTCCGACATAGAACATAATGCTTTGTTTAAATTTATTAGTCTATGATCAAATTTTACAATTTTTTGTGGAGAATATGCGTCCTGTAATACTTCTCTAGTTACTTCATCAGTAACTTTTACCTTACAGCATACTGTGCATTCTATTTCTAGCATACCTGTATTACTTTCACTATTTTCTTTGAAATTATAATTAAAATCGCCTATACTTAATAAAGTTTCTTCTCTCATTCCGTCAAAAGCTCCTGGAACTTCAATAAATTGTGTAAAATCAATACCTACCTTATCTAATTCTACAATATCACCTTCAGAAGTACATGCTAGAGGACTGATTTCTAAAACACCACCTATTATAACTTTATTGTCTGCTATTCTACTTTCCTTAACTTTTACCACAGGCGTAATATTTATTATTGCAGACACTTCTTCTGAGCTTATAGCTATAGTGTCTCTTATTACACTTTCAGTTTTTTCTATTCCTATAATGTCTTGATATACTATCTCTTTTCTATGTTTTTGAATGCATTCAACTTGAGAAACATCTTTTACAATATCTAGTCTTTGTTTTTCAAATAAACTACCTTTAATATTCATAAGAGCTCCTACTCTTATTTTTCTTTCATTCAAAATTGTACAATCAACATGTTCTACCTCTGGATATAGCATGTACTCCATATCTTGAACTATATTATCTTTTTCTACAACCTCATTTATGTCTATTTTTCCGCAAACATTAGATAAAGTACTTTTATCATCTGCTATATACATAACATTGTAATTAAAACTTCCTCTACATACAAGTTTTCCATCTGATACCTCAATTTTACTCAATGCTATGTACCCTTGAGTATCAACGATTTCATAAACGTCTGACTTAACATCTGGCACTACAGCTTCCGATTCAATAAATGTTTGATACTTCCCAAAGTCAACTCTGCTATCTATTTTGATTATATCCTTAATTAATTCCATATTTGTCCCTCCTAAATATAAATAAACTATCACACTATATTTATATTTAAGAGGACAAAAAAAAATTACACCTAATTTAATAGGTATAATTTAACTTACGCTTAATTTATCTTCTTCTATTTTACTATCTTTAAAAACTTGTAATTTTACATTTTCTGTTAACAGATCAGAGTAACTATAAGATACTCTTTGATATCCACTTCCGCTTGCTTCTAGCTTCACTATAAAGACACTAGGATAAACATTTTCTAGTATTCCCCTTTTGGTTGTAATCTGCTTTCTTCCCTTATTTGCTTTCAATATTATTTTTTTACCTAGATGTTTTTCCAAATTCAGTCTAATGTTATCTAAAGTTTGAACAGTAGCCATAATATCACCCTCTTTTAGTTTCTATGTTTACATAATATCATAAAAAAAGGTCTTTGTCAAATGTTTTAACTAATTATTTTATATATTTTCAAAGCAATTGTCAATAGTATTTTTAAAGAATACAGTATAATTTTATAAAAATATATTTTTAATATAAAATTATATTAATCTAGGCATTGCCCATCTAAATTTTCCCCTCGTTTCAGAACCCCCTATACCTTTATATCCTGTTATTGTTTGTTCTATTACTTCTTCTATTGGTACTACCATATCAATTCTTGAACAAGCAATTTTTTCAACAATAAATACAGGATCAAGGGCATGTATCATTATTCTTCCTGGAGAACTAGCGTAGTTTGCTCCCGCTCTTATTATCTGCTCAAAATTAGATTGGCATGCACCTGCAAAAATAACTAGACCATCAAAATCAGGTTGCCATTTTCTAGCTTCTCTAACACACTTTATAAAGTTATAAGAATTTCTATAGTTATTTATATCTTTTAAATTCCCCTTTTTAGACGTTATAGCATCATGTCCTGTTATAACCAATATATCTGGTTTATGTTTTTCTAAAAGAGCTCTCACTTCTTTATGCTGGTTTGCTTCTGGTATAGCTACCCCAACAGCTGGTATTCCTAATTCAGTATAAACATCTAAACATATTTTTAAATATTCTTTGTCTCCGTCTATTTGGAGCACCTTTCCCGGAATCCCATATACATTACTACTAGACTGAAGTTTAGGCGCTCCCCTATACAAATTTTGCCTTTCCCTTGCATTAACTACTGATCTATATAATAAACTTTGAACATTTTTATCTATCAGAATCCCCCTAGTGTCACTTTCTTCCACCAATTCTAAATCATCCAAATATGCATCTGCCATTAATCTAAAAGCCACACCTTTTAATATGGCAATTTTTTTATTTTTTTCGTCCTTAGAAAATCCTACTATTTTAAATATAATATCTCTGTTATAAGATTTTCTAACTACTATATCTCCCTCTTTCATAGTTGTCCTCCTTAACATATGGTTTTAATTTATAGTATGTTTTAGAGGATATTTTGTTCATATGTTGATAAAAAACATATTTTGTTAAATATAATCAATGTACTAGATTAATATGTTCCAATATATATATAATTTCTAATATATAATATATTTAAGGAAGTATTTTTGTGTCTATAAAAAAAGGGGGCTTTATTACATATGAAAATATTTATTTTATCCTGCGGTGTATTTGAACCAGAACTAAATAAAATTTTAGAAGATATAAAAAAGGAAAAATTATTTAAAGAAGACATTTATGTGAGATATCTACCATTCGGACTTCATACTAACCTGGATAAGTTAAAAAGTGTAATTACTAGTAATTTAGATAGCATACAGTCAGATAAGATAGTTTTACTTTATGGAAGTAAGTGTCATTATATGTTTCACGAGTTTCTAAAAGACTACAACAATTTAATTACCTTTAAAGATTCCAATTGTATGGAGTTAATAATTGGAAATGAAAGAAAAAATGATGATGATAATTTATACATAACACCAGGATGGGTTCTTAAATTTGATGAGCTAAATAAATTTATGAATGCCGTAGATACTTATGATATCAGGCAACAGTATGGCCAGTACGATAATGTCATAATAGGTGATACAGGTGTATGTGAATTTACGGATGATATAATATTTGATTTATTTGAAAAAATTCAAGTACCTATAGAAACACAAAAAATAGATATTAATAATTTTAAAAATAAAATAATTGATTCTATAAAAAGAGCTATAAATAGCTGATTTAAATCAGCTATTTATAGCTCTTTAATTTATATATTTAAAATTTATATTACTCTTCTTCCATTTACAAAAGTTTTATAGTAATGACCACTTGCCATACTTGATATTACAACCTTGCCTTTAGTTGATGATGCATGGATGAATTTTTTGTTACCTATATAGATGCCCGCATGAGATACTCGTCCTTTTCCTGTTGTAGCAAAAAATACTAAATCACCTTTTTTCAAATTTTTTCTACTTACATATTTTCCTTGTTTACTTTGTGTTGTTGAAGTTCTTGATATACTTTTGCCCGTAGTCTTTTTTATAACATAGTATGTAAATCCAGAACAATCAAATGTAGATGGGCCTGACTTTCCCCAAACATATTTTTTACCTAATTGTTTTTTTGCAAAACTTACAACTTTCGTTGACTTACTACTTTTTGAAGCTGCATCTATTTGAGTTGGTGTTGCTAACACCGGCATAATCATTGTAACAAGTAATAATAAAGCTATTAATTTTCTCTTAAAATTCTTCATATTATTCTATATATAGTATTTAAACTATATTTATTCAACCCCCCTAATCTGATACAATTTAAATTGTAATCTTTTTGTAATAACTATATATATATTGTTACATTTTTGTAACTACTTTGCAAGAGTTTTTTCCCATATTTTTGAATAAATATAGTTTCTTTTTTTGTAACAAAAAAGACTACCTCATTAAAAGGTAGCCTAAATTATTTATTTTCCACAACATTTTTTGTATTTCTTTCCACTTCCACATGGGCATGGATCATTTCTTCCAACTCTATTTTCTTTAACAACAGTCTTAGTTTTTTTGTATGCTTTTTCTATTTCTTTTCTTTTTTCTGCTGATAATATTTCTTCCCAGCCTGGTAGAGTATATAGCCATTCAGCCTCTACATTTAACATGTTGAAGTATAATTTTTCGAAATCCACTTTTAAAGATATTTCAGAATCAGCTTCTATTTCTTCTAAAACTATATCTTCTTTTAAACTTTCACTTATTCCATCTATGAATCCCATAAAGTATTCAACAGAAGTATCGTGAGATGCAGCCAAGTCAGCAACCTTTCCTTCTATAACTTCTATTTTTTTATTTAATAATTCATTGTATATTCCAGCTTCTACTTTTAAGTATTCTTCCCAAAATTTCACTTCCGCTTCTTGAGTTTCAAGATTTTCACTTAAAGCTCTCCATTCAGTTAATAAACTCATATTAATGCTCCTCCTAAATTTAATTTAAAATCATCCTTATTTAACTATACTATTATATCACAATTAAATAGTTCTTTTAATACCTTTATGGCATAGTCTTGATCTATAAAATATGGGCTAGTAGCTATAGTTATAACTTTTGTCCCTTGTATTAATTCTTTAATTTTATTTAATCTAAAATCATAAGGTATATAGTCCATATCTTTTGAAAATATATCTAAATCTATGTCTAGTACATATTCTCCATCAATTTTAGCATCAAAGCCATAAGAACTGTCAATTATTATAACTTGTGAGAAGATTTCTTTCTTCAATGCAGGTTGAATAAAGTTCCCTACGTTTAATACTTCATTAGTATACATAAAGACATCATTCAAACTGTCTATATCCACATTATAATGATTAGGCTCTCTCATATCTTTATGTTGATCCACATGAACTAATTTACAACCTTTATTAAATTCTTTATTTTTTAAACTTTTTATCCAAAAATAAAATGCATGATTGTGATTGTCAAAAATATATATAATTTTATCTTCAAATTTATATTTTACCAAGTTTTTAAGACCTATAGCTTTTATTTCCTTATCTTCATCAATTTCATTAAAAACTATATTGTCTCCAAACTTCACATCCTCTAAGTCACCTTCAATTAACTTTGGTACAAAAATTTTTTTATTTTCTCTTTCTTCATAAGAAAAAATATTATTTCCATAAGGTTTATCAATATAAAACCCTTTGTATATTTCCATTGTATCTCCTTATTACTTACACATAATTTCTTTACAATTAAAAAGTTTATAATTAATTAGTATGCAAATATATTCCATGGGTATTCTTTTGGCACATCACATACAAATTCCATTTTTTCTTTTGTTGTTGGATGTTGTATTTCTATTTTATAAGACCATAAAGCAATTTGCTGTCCAACTTTATTTAAATGCTGACCGTATCTTTGGTCTCCAAATAAAGGATGTTTTCTACTTGCAAACTGCACTCTTATTTGATGTGGTCTTCCTGTTTGTAAATCTATTTGTATAAGGCTAAATCCCTTTTGAGAATCTAACGTTTCATATGAAAGTCTAGCGTCTTTAGCTTCTTTTGTATTTTTACTAACTACACTAACCATATTAGTTTTTTTATTTTTATATAAATAGTCTAGAAGATTATCTGACTTTTTATTCATATTACCATGTATAACAGCTCTATATGTCTTTTTAAAAGATTTATTTCTTACTTGTTCTGATAGTCTAGAGGCAGCCTTAGAAGTCTTTGTAAATACCATACAACCTCCTACAGGCCTATCTAGTCTATGTACAAGCCCCACAAACACATTTCCTGGCTTATTATATTTTTCCTTAAGGTGTTTCTTTAGAAGATTTACCATGTCATCATCATTAGTATTATCTCCTTGAGATAGTATATTAACAGGCTTTTCTACTACTAATAAATGATTATCTTCATATATAACCTTAACCATTACTATTTACTCTCCCATCTTCCAAATATACCACATGGAAGAACTTTTCCGTCTCTTGATGTTGGTATTCCTATTTCTCCAGCATATATATTTCCACCTTTAGCTTTTCTAGCAACTGTAGCATCTAATATGTGTTCAAGAATTATTGGAGATAAACCAGTTGTATAAGAGTTTATTAAGAAGAATAAAGGATCATCTGATAATACTTTTGTACATAAATCAACTAAACCATATAATTTTTCTTCTATTTGCCAAACCTCTCCCTTTGGTCCTCTTCCATATGAAGGTGGATCCATTATTATAGCGTCGTACTTATTTCCTCTTCTTATTTCTCTTTCAACAAATTTAACAACATCATCAACTATAAATCTTACCTTTCTATCTCCAAGACCTGATGTTTGTAAGTTTTCTTTTGCCCAAGTCACCATACCTTTAGATGCATCTACGTGGCAAACTTCCGCTCCTGCTGCTGCACATGCTACTGTTGCTCCTCCAGTATAGGCAAATAAATTAAGTACTTTTATTGGTCTATTTGATTTTTTTATCATTTCCATTTGCCAATCCCAATTCGCCGCTTGTTCTGGGAATAAACCTGTATGTTTAAATCCAGTAGGGCTTATATTAAATTTAAGACCTTTATAATTTACAGTCCATTTTTGTGGGTACTTCTTTTTAGTTTCCCAATGTCCTCCACCTTTTGCACTTCTGTGGTAATGACCGTGAGGATTCTTCCATAAACCACTTTCATTTCTGATAGGCCACATAACTTGAGGATCTGGTCTTCTAAGCACTACTTCTCCCCAACGTTCTAATTTTTCTCCGTTACCCATATCTATAAGTTCATAATCTTTCCATTTATCTGCTAATAATAACATATGTATCCTCCTAAATATCTTACTAATCCTATGTATTATATCACACTAATTAATTTTATTTTAGGTATTTTAGTCAGTTTATATACTTTATTTAATTTGATAATTCCAATATTTATAGCCTTTTATATCTATCTATTATTATTTGATTTTAATTTGCATATAAATTACTAATGTAAATTATTTGTCTAGGAGGAATTGAATATGAATAACACCCAAGTTAATAATGCATGTCTTTTTAATACTTTATATATTCAGTATGTTGAAGACATAGGACAAAATGAGTATTTTTATTATGACTTGAAATATCCTGTCATTTATAATGTTAAAAATGGTTATTTTCAAGTAAATGAAGATATCTTAAAAAACCTAAATGAAACCATAAGATCTTCGGTTTATACATTTAAAGAGGGGGTTTTTGAAGAAGAACAGCAAATTAATGCAGCTAATCCTGATGGTAGTAAAGCAAAAATAAATTATAAAGTTTATTCTAATTATGACATTACATTTAATAAAAATCATGTGATTAGCTTAACTTTACATCTAACAGCTATGGATAATGCTAATCTACAGTATAATGAATTATATAGCTATAACATAGATTTATTAACAGGAAACCAAATTTTACTTAAAGACATTTTTAGACCTGGTGTGGATTATTTAAAACTTGTTTCTGATTTTATAAATTTTAAAATTAGTGAAAATCCAAATTATTATTATCCAAATATTGTTGTAGACATTCCAGAAGCTCAATCTTTCTATTTAACAGACCAAGGTATAGTAATTTACTTTGGTTTAGATGAAGTATCTCCTGCAGCAAACGGCATACAAAAGTTTTTAATGGAATTTACAAATTTTGAATCATATATAAATCCTCGTTTCTACTGCAATGCAAAAAATATGAATTATAATAGAAAAAATAGGAGACCACAGCATAATAGAATGCATTATTAAAATTATTAATAACAAAAATGCTGATTAATTCACATTAATCAGCATTTTTGTTGATAACTATTCCGCTATATTATAAACTTTTAATTCATTGTTGTTGATATGTTTTTTATTTACTTTAACTAATGCTTTTAGTGTATCTAAAGATGTCATTACATCCACATTATACTCTGTAGCTGTTCTTCTTATTTTAAATCCATCTCTTGTTGCATCGTTACCTTTTGTAGGAGTGTTTATAACCATATCTACTTGATTATTCATTATTGCATCTAGTATATTTGGTTTTCCTTCTCCTATTTTGTTTACTGTTATTGCATTTATATCGTTGTTTATTAACATTTTAGCTGTTCCTTCAGTTGCTAAGAAAGTATATCCTAATTCTTTCATGTCTTTTGCTATTTCCATAAACTCTTCTTTATCATGATCGTTTATAGTTGCAAGAACCATTCCTCTATCATCCGATATAGTCCTTCCTGCTGCCATAAATCCTTTATATAAAGCTTCTTCTAATGTTTCTCCTACTCCTAAAACTTCTCCTGTAGATTTCATTTCAGGCCCTAGACTTACGTCTACTCTAGCAAGTTTTGACATAGAGAATACTGGAACTTTTACAGATATTAATTCTGGAGTTTTGTATATTCCTGTACCATATCCTAAATCTTTTAGTTTTTCTCCTAACATACATTTTGTAGCTAAGTCAATTATTGGCACCTTGCTCACTTTACTGATGTATGGAACTGTTCTACTTGCTCTTGGGTTAACCTCTATTATATATAATTCGCCCTTGAACTCTATAAACTGGATGTTTACCATCCCTAATACATTAAGTTCTAACGCTATTTTCTTAGTATAATCTAATATCTTTTCTTTTATTTGCTCAGATACATTTTGGCTTGGGTACATTGTTATAGAGTCTCCGGAGTGAACTCCTGCTCTTTCTAAGTGTTCCATTATACCTGGTATTAATATATCTTCTCCATCACATATAGCATCTACTTCTATTTCTCTACCTACTAGATATTTATCTATAAGTACTGGGTTTTTGCTATCTCTTTCAAATGCACTTTTTAAATATGATTCTAACTTATGCTCTTCATAAGTTATCTCCATACCTTGACCACCAAGTACATAAGAAGGTCTAACAAGCACTGGGTATCCTATTTCTTTTGCATGATTTATTCCTTCTTCAATAGACCACACAGCTATTCCCTTTGGTCTATTTATATCAAGCTTTTCAAGAAGTTCATCAAATTTTTCTCTATCCTCTGCTGCATCTATATCTGCAAAGTCAGTTCCTAGTATTGGTATATTTTTTTCGTTTAAAAACTTAGCTAATTTTATAGCTGTTTGTCCTCCGAATTGAAGAATAACACCTTCTGGATTTTCTTTTTCTATTATATTTAGCACTTCTTCTTCTGTTAATGGTTCGAAGTATAACTTATCAGATATATCGAAGTCTGTACTTACTGTTTCTGGATTGTTATTTATTATTATTGTCTCTATTCCCATGTTTCTTAATGATTTTATACAGTGTACTGAACAGTAATCGAACTCTATACCTTGACCTATTCTTATTGGTCCAGAACCAAGAACTATTATTTTTTTCTTATCACTAACTACTACTTCATCATATTGCTCATAAGTTGAGTAGTAATATGGAGATAGTGCATCAAATTCTCCACCACATGTATCAACCATTTTGTAAGCTGGTTTTATATTGTATAAAGATCTAAGTTCATATACTTTTTCTGGGCTTATTTTCATTAAGTCAGCTATACCTTTATCTGAGAATCCTTTTTTCTTTAGTTTTTGTAAATAGTCTTTGTTTAAATCTTCTATTCTCATATTTTTAAGTTTATCTTCTTGTTCAACTATCCATTTGAATCTATATAAGAACCACTTATCTACACCAGTTATTTTTTCTATCATATCTAAGCTGTAACCTCTTCTAATCATTTCACATAAGTCAAATAATCTTTCATCATCTGGCATTACAACTCTTTCTTTTAACTCTTCTATTGTTCTGTCTTGAGATGGTTTATGAATTAATGAGTATTTTCCTATTTCAAGAGATCTTATTCCCTTTAGTAAAGCAGCTTCAAAATTGCTTCCTATACTCATTATTTCTCCTGTAGCCATCATCTTAGTTCCTAGCACTCTGTTAGCTTGCTTGAACTTATCAAAAGGCCATTTTGGTATTTTTACTACAACATAGTCTAGTGTTGGTTCAAAACAAGCTTTAGTTTTCTTAGTTACTGCATTTTCTATTTCATCTAATGTATATCCAAGTGCTATTTTAGCTGCAACTTTTGCTATTGGATAACCAGTAGCTTTTGATGCAAGTGCTGACGATCTACTAACACGAGGGTTTATTTCTATTATTGCATATTCTAATCTATCTGGATGAAGGGCTATTTGTACGTTACATCCACCTTGTACTTCTATGGCATTTATTATGTCTATAGAAGCTGTTCTAAGTAATTGATATTCCACATCACTTAAAGTTTGGCTAGGTGCCACAACTATACTATCTCCTGTGTGAACTCCAACTGGGTCAACATTTTCCATATTACATACAGTTATACAGTTCCCTTTACTATCTCTCATTACCTCGTATTCAATTTCTTTCCATCCTTTTATACTTTTTTCTAAAAGAACTTGAGTGACTGGGCTTAATTGTAAACCATGGTTTAATATTTCCGTTAATTCTTCTCTATTTTCAGCTATACCTCCACCAGTTCCTCCTAGTGTATAAGCTGGTCTAACTATTACTGGATATCCTATTTTATCTGCATATATAAGACCATCTTCTAAGTTAGTAACTATATCACTTTCTATTACTGGTTGGTCGATTTCTCTCATTGTTTCTCTGAAAGTATCTCTGTCTTCACCTTTTTTTATTGACTCTATTGATGTTCCTATTACTTTTACATTGTATTTATCTAATATACCAGCATCACTTAATTCAACAGCTAAGTTTAATCCTGTTTGACCACCCATACCTGCAAGTAAGCTATCTGGTCTTTCTTTTTCTATTACTTTTTCTATTGCTTCTATTGTTAATGGTTCTATATATATTTTATCTGCAACTTCTTTATCCGTCATAATAGTTGCTGGGTTACTATTTATAAGTACAACTTCTATTCCTTCTTCTTTTAAAGCTCCGCAAGCTTGAGTTCCTGAATAATCAAACTCTGCTGCTTGACCTATAATTATAGGTCCTGAACCTAATACTAATGTTTTTTTAATACTATCTATTTTAGGCATAATTTTTTCTCCCTCTAAACAATTATAATAATTCTAAAAATTTATCAAATACATATGTGCTATCTTTTGGTCCTGGGCAAGCTTCTGGATGATACTGAACACTATATACTGGTAATTCTTTATGTCTCATTCCTTCTACTGTATTATCATTTAAATTGATTTGAGTAACGTTCATGCACTCTGGCACTTCACTTACATAATATCCGTGGTTTTGAGCAGTTATAAACACTCTATCTTCTTCTAAATCTTTTACTGGATGATTTCCACCTCTATGACCAAATTTAAGTTTTGAAGTTTTTCCTCCGAATACTTTTCCTAAAATTTGATGTCCTAAGCAAATACCTACAACAGGTTTTTTACCTATCATTTGTTTTGCATTATTTACTATTTCTTCTAAATCATCTGGATCCCCAGGTCCGTTTGATAAGAATATTAAATCTGGATTTGTAGATAATACTTCTTCTGCTGAAGTTAAAGCTGGGAATATAGTTATATCGCATCCTCTCTCAGCGAAATTATCTATTATGTTTTGTTTTACACCGTAGTCCATTATTGCAACTTTAGGTCCATTTCCTTTTACATATTCTACTCTTTTTCTAGAAACTGTCATAACAGCAGATCTATTATCGAAAGATTCTAGTTTATGTTTTACATTATCTAATTCAGAATTTCTATCTATAGTTATGATACCTTTCATAGTACCGTTATTTCTTAGTATTTTTGTTAAGGCTCTTGTGTCTATTCCCTCAAGTCCTATTATTTTATTTTGTTTAAGATATACATCTAAACTCATTTCACATCTGAAGTTATTTGGTGCATCACTTTTTTCTCTTACTATAAATCCTTTTACTGCTACCATTTTAGATTGTACATCTTCTAAGTTTATTCCATAATTACCTATTAAAGGGTACGTCATTGTTACTATTTGTCCGTAGTAAGAAGGATCTGTTAAAACTTCTCCGTAGCCTGTCATTGAAGTATTAAATACAACTTCCCCAACAGAATCCTCTAAGTAACCAAAGGCTTTTCCTTCAAAAATCGTTCCATCTTCTAAAATTAATTTTGCTTTCATATCTCTTGCCTCCTAAGCATTTTCTATTTCTTTTGCAATATCAATCGCTGATTGTTTTGGATTTTCACTTTGAGTTATAGGTCTCCCAACAACTAAATATTGAGCGCCATTTTTTATAGCCTGAGCTGGTGTTACTACCCTCTTTTGATCTCCTGCACTAGACGTAGCTGGTCTTATTCCAGGACATACAGTTACAAAATCTTCACCACATGCTTCTACTATTTTATCTACTTCTTTAGCAGAACATACTACCCCATCTATTCCTGATTCTTTTGCAAGTTTTGCTCTCTTTATAGCTAATTCTTCTGTTGTCATATTGCACCCTATATCTTGTAAATCTTCGTTACTTAATGATGTCAAAACTGTAACTCCTACAATTATAGGTTTTTCTATATTTAATCTTTCTGCTTCTTCCTTTGCTACTAATGCACATTGTCTCATTCCTTCTAAATCAGAAACGTGAATTGTCATTAACCAAACATTATCTCTTACAGCAGCTCTAACTGCACTTTTCATTGTGTTAGGTATATCATGGAATTTAAGATCTAAGAATATTTTCTTCCCTTTTTCCTTAAGATAATCTACTGTTTTCCCCTTAGTAGCAACATATTGCTCTAATCCTACTTTGAATATATATACGCTGTCTTCTAGCTGGTCTATTAGTTCCTTAGCTTTATCAAAATCATCTGTGTCAATAGCAACAATTAATCTGTCTTTTCCATTTTTCATTTTTCTTCACTCCCTCTTAATAAAGCCCATTAAAAAAATCCCTACACCAAAAGAGGTATAAGGATTCTGTATGCATAATCTAAACAATATAATCAGTATTAGTTATGTGTTATCTTTATCAGCCTCTCTGGACTATTTTAAAAGACTTTATTCTATTTTTGTTTTACTAAAATTTATTTAATAAATAAATCAAATAACTATACAAGCCTCTCTGGACTTTGATACAAATTATTTTCTTTTTATTAATGTTAAGTTTATATAATTATTACACTTATTCTTTTTTGTGTCAACTGTTCTTTGGAGAAGAATTTAAATTTTGTTCTTTATTTTTATCTATAATACTTATAAAATATTCTTTTTTTCTTCTGCCTTTTATACTTTTTTTAAGGTATTCTACATCTAAATGCCTTTCTTTGCAACATATATCAAAATGTCTTAACGCAATCCCCATACTGATTTTATTTTCATCATCAATATTTAATTTTTGTCTTTGAGTACACTCATATAAGTCAAATCCGTCATCTTTTGCCTTAAATTCCCAAGGCTGTTTATTCATGATAGAAGGTGATACCCTTACCCCCTCTAATACATATTTCCATTTGGGATCAAATTCTTTACAAATTTCCTTTATTTTTTTCCTATCATAACTTTTTTTACTTTTTCTAAATAAACTTTCATATTCATCGGGATAGCCTATAGCTAATAAAGAAACTGGATATTCGACTTCATTTTCATCTATAACCAAGTCTTCATCTTCATCATATTCACTATCTAATTCATCTAATTGTATAAATTCTTTTACATCTTCTCTTTTTAATTGGCATTTTAGCCAACTAGTCCCCACTCCTAAACAAGTTAATTCTAAAATCAACTCTTCCATGGCAAAACCTACATTTTGTAGATAATCTTCGCCTTTATTAGAAGTTATAAGTATATAATGAGGAGCCTTTACCCCTGATTCTTTACCTATTAAAAAATGTATTAAGTGTCCTCTCTCAATTAAATGGGCTTTAATATTTAAATCGTTATTTAGATAAGTTATATTTCCACATAATTTTTTTATTTCTTCTAATAGTGGTTTTTTCATTGTTTTGCTTGAATAACTTTTTATAGTTTTTCTATAAAAAATAGCATCATATAACTCCATCTATAACCTCCTAACTGAAATGTATTCCCATCCTCTATCACAAATATATTTAATTTAGATGTTATCTATTTCTTAATTTATTATCACTACTTTATTATAAGATTTTTATACTATTTTTAAAATATAATATTTTGATTTTTGTACAATTTTTTAATATTTATTTTATAAAAGCTCCATAACAATAAGTTTGTGCATGATTATTATTAATATGATTAAAACTATATATAATGCTATAATATTATTATTACTATATTTTATATTTGGAGGATTAAAATGGATTTTAATACAAATTTAGAAAAATATGCTGAATTAGCAATTAAAGTTGGTGTAAACATTCAACCAAACCAAACTCTACTTATTAGAACTCCAATTGAGTGTGCAGATTTTGTAAGACTTGCAGTTAAGTGCGCTTATAAAAACGGTGCTAAAAATGTATTTGTTGAGTGGTCAGATGAAGAATGTTCTTTATCAAGATACTTATATGCACCAGATGATGTATTCAATGAGTTTCCTAGATGGGTATCAGATCAATACGTTGATATAGCTAAAGAGGGAGGCGCTTTTTTAAGTATTCATGCTGCAAATCCTGATTTACTTAAAGATGTGGATCCTGAAAGAATAGCAAACTATCAAAAATCCTCTGGGATAGCATTAAAAGAATGGAGATCTTATACATTAACTGACAAGTGTAAGTGGAGTATAGTTTCTGTTCCGACTAAAGCTTGGGCTCATAAAATCTTCCCAGACATATCAGAACAAGAAGCTATTGATAAACTTTGGGATTTAATATTCAAATGTACAAGAGTCGATAACGAAGATCCTGTTGCTGCTTGGCATGAACATAACAATAACTTAAAAGAAAAAACTGATTTCTTAAATGAAAAGAACTTTAAGACATTAAAATATAAATCAGCTAAAACAGATTTAACTATTGGCTTACCAGAAAATCATACTTGGGAAAGTGGCGCTTCTGTAGACCCTACTGGTGTTAATTTTAATCCAAATATGCCAACAGAAGAAATTTTCACTCTTCCTCATAAATATGAAGTTAACGGTGTTGTACATAGTTCTAAACCTTTAGTTTATGGTGGAAATGTTATAGATGATTTTTCTTTAACACTTAAAGATGGAAAAATTGTAGAATGCTCTGCTGCTGAAGGAGAAGAAACATTAAAGAATCTTATTGCAACAGACGAAGGTTCTCACTATCTAGGTGAAGTTGCTTTAGTTCCTTATTCATCTCCTATATCAGATACTAACATAGTATTCTACAACACATTATATGATGAAAATGCATCTTGTCACTTAGCTCTTGGTTCAGCTTATGCTACTTGTATAAAAGGTGGTGCTGATTTACCAAAAGAAGAGTATGACAAATATGGTATAAATGATAGTTTAACTCATGTTGATTTTATGATTGGTTCTGCTGACCTAGACATAGTTGGAGAAACTCATGATGGTCAAACTATACAAATTTTCAAAAACGGAAATTGGGCATTTTAATTATAATTAAATTATTTTTTTAAATTTGCTCAAAACAAAAAGAGGCTATAAAATAGCCTCTTTTTATGTTGACGAGAAATTTTTAATTTTGTTTAATCTAAAATAGATCAATTATTATTTAATATTAACATATTAACACAATTTATAATATATCTTTTGCTTATTTTAAGTATATAAAATTATAAACTGCATTTATATTTTAACATACTATCATATTTTTTTTCAATTATATTTTGTTGTTAAAATTTATTTTAGCAATCTCTACTGCAGATTTTGCATCTTTAGAATAATAATCTGCATTTATCTTTTGTGCATATTCTTCAGTAACTACTGCACCACCTACGAATACTTTTGCATTAATTTGATTTTCTTTTAATTCTGATATTGTTTTTTTCATATTTTCTACAGTAGTAGTCATTAAAGCACTAAGTCCTATAAGTTCAATTTTTTCCTCTTTAGCTCTTTTTACAACCTCTTCTATTGGAACATCTTTTCCTAGGTCAATAACTTCATAACCATAATTCTCAAGCATTATTTTAACTATATTTTTTCCTATATCATGAATATCTCCTTGAACAGTAGCAACTATTATTTTTCCTTTTGAAGATGTATTATTACTTTTGCTTAATCTCTCTTTTATAATATTTAAAGCAACCTTTACTGTTTCCGCTGATTGTATCATCTGTGGTAAAAACAGTTCTCCTTTATCATACTTAGATCCTACAACATCTAACGCTGGAATTAGCACTTGGTCTAAAACATAATGCTCATCTTTGGAACTTAAAATTTTTAGAGTCAAATCCTTTGCTTCTTCTTTTAAACCTCTTTCTATAGCATCTTCTAAAGTTAAATTATCATGTTTTTTACTTTCTTTCTGTTTACTCTCTTTAGAAACATCTCTAAATTTTTCAATATATTGTAAACAACCTTTATCCATATTGCTTATTACTTTATAAGCATATACAGATTCCACCATTACTCTATCTTCTGTATTTATTATAGGTAAATCTAAACCTGACCCTAATGCTAAATTTAAATAAGTATTATTTAGTCCGTGCCTATTAGGTATACCAAAAGATATATTTGAAACACCTAATATTGTCTTGCAACCTAGCTTCTCTTTTACCATTTTTATTGCTTTAATTGTTTCCATGGCTTCATCTTGTTGAGCAGATACAGTAAGAGAAAGACAATCTATGAAAATATCTTTTCTTCTTATTCCATATTCCTCTGCTCTTTCAACTATTTTTTTAGCAACATTAAATCTATCTTCAGCTGTACTCGGTATTCCATCTTCGTCTAAAGTTAATCCTACTACACATGCTCCATATTTTTTCACAAGAGGTAATATAGTTTCTAAAGACTTTTCTTTACCATTAACAGAGTTTACTATTGTTCTTCCATTGTAATATCTAAGGCCTGCCTCTAGAGCATCTATATTGGAGGAATCAATCTGTAAAGGAATATCTACAACTTCTTGTATACCTTTTATTACTCTTTTCATGGCTTTTTCTTCATCTAATTCTGGTACTCCCACATTAACATTTAGAATTTCTGATCCTTCTTTACTTTGTTCTAGAGCTAAATTTATTACATAGTCATTATTTCCATTAGTATATGCATCTATTAGAGGCTGTCTTCCTGTTGGATTTAATCTTTCTCCAACTATAGTTGGCCCTTGTACATCTACATATTTTACAGCAGAGCATACAATTGTAGATTCTCTTCTTTTGGGTTCTTTTTTTTGTAACTTATCTATATTATCACAAATTTCCTTAATAAATGTTTCATTAGTTCCACAGCACCCACCTATAATAGATACTCCTAAATCAACAAATTCTTTTGCTCCTTGGAAAAATTCTTTTGCAGTCATTTTATATACAGTTTGGCTATTTTCAATTACAGGTAAACCTGCATTAGCTTGAACAATTACTGGAACATTTGCTAACTCTGTAATTATTTTTACTATTGGCAGAAGCTGTTTAGGTCCAAGAGAACAGTTAACACCAAGGGCATCTACTCCTAGTCCTTCTATGGTAGCAACCATAGCCTCAGGTAAGCATCCTGTGAAACTTCTTCCATTTTCATCAAATGTCATAGTACATATAACAGGTAAATTTGTATTCTCTTTCGCAGCAAGAACTGCTACTTTTGCCTCATAAAGATCCATCATTGTTTCTATTATAATTAAATCTGCACCACTTTTTTCCCCTTGTACAACTTGTCTTTTAAATATTTCATAAGCTCTATCAAAAGATAAAGTTCCCATAGGTTCTAACATTTCTCCTATTGGTCCAATATCTAGTGCCACAAATCTAGGCTTACTTTTGTCACTTTCATCTATTGCTTGTTTAGCTATTGTAATGGCATTATTAATTATTTCTTCTACAGTATATCTTAGCTTAGTAACTTTTAATTCATTACATCCAAATGTATTTGTAGTCAATACATTACAACCAGCGTCTAAATACTTTTTATGTATTTTCAATAATTTATCAGGATTTTTCAATCCAAATATTTCTGGATTATCCCCAATAGGAAGGCCTTCTCTTTGAAGCATCGTACCCATTGCACCATCAAATATTAGTAAGTTATTTTTTAAATATTCTTTAATTTCCACAACCATCGGCCTCCTTTTTATAATCACAATTATATCTATTACTACAATTATCACAAGATTTTTTAGTATTAGTAGTGCCTTTGCGAGAAACTCCAATTAAAGCTACTACAGATTTTCTTGGAATCATTATTCCACTATTTGTTACAGTTAGTCCTATTTCTTTTTGACTATTTAGTAAATTATTAATATCAACATTTTTTTCTATGGATAAATCTCCATATCCAGGACTATATCTATAAGTTATATATTTATCTTCTTTTAATAATTTTTTTGCTATATTATCTTGAACTATGTCACAAACTTCCTCTATAGCCGTTGTGGCGCAAGCATCTATGATTATACCTTTTGTTAAGTCTGTATAAGTTAATTTTCTAATCTCTCTTTCTATTTCTAATCCTAAAGTAGCACTCATTAATATACATTCATCACATTCTAGCAATAAATTATATATATCCTCACTTTGTAAAGTTAAATTAGCCCCTTCTAAATAAACTTCACTCTTTACCTCAGATAATTTTAATTTTTTTATTTTATATTTTCTAAATATAAACCTTGGATTTATAATTTCCCTTGTTATATCTATACAATGTTTAATTTTATCTGATAAATTATCATCTATATCTTGATCTTTATATTGTAAATATCTTAAAACTTCTCTCTCATCTATTTCAATTAAGCTTTTAATATTATCTATCATATTATTTTCCATAAATGCTCAAAGAGAACCCTTCTTCTAATGCTTTTTTTGCATATTCTTGTGCTCCAAATAGAGATAAATCTCTATAATTTCCACATTCTACTGCAGATGCTGCTACCATCTCATTACAATCTATTACCTTTTGTAAAGCTCTTTCTAGTCCTGATTTAACTAACCTAGGCTCTACATCACCCCACATTATTAAGTAGAAACCTGTTCTACAACCCATTGGTGATAAATCTATTATATCTTCTAATTCTTCTCTTAAATATGTAGCTAATAAATGTTCTAAGCCATGTATAGCAGCTGTTCCAAAAGCTTCCATATTAGGTTGTAAAAATCTCAAATCAAATTTACTAACCTTATCTCCCATTTTTCCATCTAAAACACAACATTTTCTTACATAAGGTGCTCTTACTTTATTATGATCTAACTTAAAACTTTCTACTTTTTCCATATTTTAAACTCCTTATATCAAATTGTTAATATATTATCCTAAAATAACATTAATATTATTATAGTATTCTTTTTTACTTTTTTCACAAATATTTCTAATTTTTAGACAAAAAAACCTTTACCATTTTTTATGGTAAAGGCTAGTAATTTCTTTATATTATCCTATTTGTAATACTTTTTCTATTTTGTTTTTTATACTTATCTTTTCTTGGTAAGTTCGTTTATACCAACTATATAAAATTTCTACTCCATTATTTAATAATACATTTGGAATATATAGTCCATGTTGTATTATTTTATCTATATCTAAATAATTTCCTCCAAATATTTGTTTTATATCCGTATCAACAATATTTGAATCAGTATACTTAATATTAGCTTCTTTTCCTATAATTTCACTACATATTTTTATGCATTCTTCCAATGATATTACTTGGGGATTTGTAACATTATATATTTCTCTAACATGATTAGTTTTTAATAAACTAAATAATACCTTTATAAAATCATCTATATAAATAAATTGCGCTTTTAAATTACTATTTTTAGGGATTACTATTTCAATTGATTTTTCTATTTTATGAAAAAAATATGATTCTTTAGATACCTTACTTTTATCACCATATATATGAGATGGTCTAATTATAATATAAGGAATTGATGTGTTTTGAATAAAGTTTTCAATATTCAATACTTCCTCTTTAATATGATTTTCCTGAGATAATATTACTATATATTTTTTTAATGATTCATTATCTAAATTATCAATAAGTATTTCTGCATCTTCTTTATTTCTTATGCTTATATCATAAACATAGTCATACTTCTTATCTTTTAAGATGTTTTTTACTTCATCTAAGTTGTTTCTGTCACAAATTAAATGCTTGTTTATTCCATTAAAGTTAATCTTTTTAATGTCTTTTGTAATTATGTCCACATTATATTTACTTTTAATTAAGTACTTGGCTAGTGATGAACTAATAAAATCACTACCTCCCATAATTAAAACCGAACACATTTATAATACATCCTCCTTTTATACAATAATAGTCCCTTATATATAATAGCATAATTTTCTATATTTTATGACTTTGTTATTTTTTTAATTTTATACTATTATTTTTATATTTTTTTATATAATTTAAGAGCTAAATAACCTTAGTGTATAAAAAAGAGATGAAATGTAAAGTAATTAAATTTCATCTCATATATTATTAATTATTAATAATTTCTTCTATTAATAATACACTTTCTCTTTCTATTTCTTCTATATAATCATGAATATAAATTCCATTTCCACAAGCGTACACTTTTCTCTTTGAAGTCATATATTCATCATTTACTTCTGGTCCGGTGGTATCTGGATTTAATTTAATTCCACTTCTCATTGCAACTAATCCATCAGATAGTTGTTGTTTAGCAAATAGTATTGAATCACATTCTATTTCAACTTCTTCTTCACCATTACTTATGATTACTTTTTCTACACGACCTTTTCCTTCTATGTTTGATATTTCATAGTTATAGTATATATTTTCTGTTAATCCATAAGTATTTATTTCTTCTTTATCAGAAATGATTCCAACTACCTCAACATTACTTCTTTTTAGTTCTTTTTCAATCATATATAATGTATTCCAACCATCTATAAGAATTTTTCTACCTGGTATTATATTATCCATAGCAAAAATTTTCTTTGCCATTCCTACAGTATATATTCCTGCGCATCTGCTGCCTACCATGGCTATAGCTTTTCTAGATCCTTCTTTTGCTCCATTAGCTAATATAATTTTTTCGCCTTTTATTTTCTCAATGCCATTAGCTGGACTTGTACATAATACTTCATTATTTTCTTCAATTTTTAATACCATTGTATTTAATTTTGTCTCAATGTTATATCTTTCATATTCTTCTATTAAATAAGTTCTATAAAATTTACCTGTTATCTTTAATTCATTACTTATATTATAATTTCCTAAGCACAAAGCACCTCCAAGGATATTGTCTTTTTCAATTACTAATATATTTTTTATGCCTGATTTTTTTGCTTCAATGGCACAAAGCATACCTGCTGCACCACCGCCTACAATTATTAACTCATATGCTTCCATGGATTAATCCTCCTTAAATCCTACTACTGAAGAACTTTCAATATCTTTATTAACTTCACTTATGTCTATATCTAACTCCCTACTTAAGATGTCGCTTATCGGTATCATACAACCAATTCCTTGACATCCTCCCATCATAGCTCTTGTTCTTCTTTTTACTCCATCTAAAGTTCTTGCTCCTAAAGGTCTTTTTATAGAATCTATTATTTCACCTTCTGTAACAAATTCACATTTACATATCATTTTACCATAAGCAGGATTTTCAGCTATTAATTTATTTTTTTCTTCTATACTAAGTTCACTCATTCTTATCATTTTTGTTCTATGTGGTTTAAAGTTTGTTTTTTCTTCTAATTTGATACCATCTTTTATTAAATCTATTACATAATTTGCTATGGCTGGAGCACAAGTTAGGCCAGGGGAATCTATACCTATTACATTGATAAAGTTTTTAACATCTCTTGCTTCTTCAATAATGAAATCTTTAGTTTTAACTTTGGGTCTTATTCCACTAAAAGTATTTAAAACTTTAGCAAAAGGTATTTTTTTCATGGTTTTTTTGCTTTTTTCTATTATTTCATCTATTCCCTCTCTTGTAGTTTTGACATCCTCATCTTCGCTAGGAATAGCATTTGGTCCAATTAATAAATTTCCGTCCACTGTTGGAGTAACTAAAATTCCTTTACTTAAGTCACTTGGTACTTGAAATAAAGTTTTTTTACAAAGCTCACCTGCTGTTTTATCAAGTAAACAATACTCTCCCTTTACCCCTTCTATCTCATATTTAGTTTCACTTACTAGATTATTTAAAAATGCACCAACTAAACCAGCTGCATTTATAATTATTTTCGCTTCTATAGATTCTTTATCATTTATAATAAGTGTATAAGAATCTTCACATTTTTTTATATCAGTTACTTCATATCCTAGTAAAAAATCTACACCATTTTCACAAGCATTTTCAGCAAATGCTAATGTCATTTCATAAGGACTTACTATACCAGAATTTTTCACATGTAAAGCTCCTACTACATCATCATTTATATTTTCTTCTAAATCTAAAACCTCACTTTTACCTAAGATTTCTAATTCATTTATTCCTAATTCTTCTCCATTGGATTTTAGTTTTTTTAATTTTTTAAATTCATCTTCGTTGAAAGCTAATACTAAGGATCCGTTTCTTTTGAAAGAAAAATCTAACTCTTCAGATAAAAATTCTATTATTTTATTTGCCTCTAAATTTAATTTCGCTTTTAATGTTCCTTTTTTTTCATTATATCCACCATGAATAATCCCGCTATTAGCCTTAGATATTCCTTCTGATATATCTTGATTTTTATCTATTACTGCCACATCTAAATTATATTTAGATAATTCTCTGGCAATAGAACAACCTATTACGCCAGCACCTATTATTACAATATCTTTCAAAACTACTCCTCCTTAAATTATTGTCAAATTTAATATTTACTAAATACTTCAAATTTATCAACATTTCATCAATATTATAATCCTCTTAAGATTTATTTTCCATATGTTTTATCATGAAAAATATTTATTATAATCATAAAAAAAACGTATCAATATAATTGATACGTTTTTTTTATTAGGCAGCTAAGCTTTCTTCTTTTAATTTTAAATTATATTTTTGTTTCTTCTCTATGATTATAATTACTCTATCAACTACTAATCCATTCATTATTACAGCTAATAAAGAATAAAATCCCTTATCTAGTCCAAACGTTAATGCTCCACATACAACAACGGCTAAATCTACTATTAATAAAGATATACCTAAGTTTATTGCGGAATACTTGTTAAGTATTTTTGCTAATATATCAGTACCTCCTGTAGAAGCATTTATAGCAAATGTTATACCTATTCCTGCTGCTATTATTAAAGTACCTAATATAACTGCAAATAGTAAATTATTTGTTAACGCATAAGAGTTTATTACTTTTTCCATAAAATCCATTACAAAAGATAGTGCAAAACTCGCATAAATGGTTTTCATTCCAAAATCTCCACCGACTAATATAAAAGCTATTACAAATAGTATCAAATTCCCAAAAAATATAATTGTACCTACAGACAATACAGGAACGTAGTTACTAATAACCAGTGCTAATCCACTTAGTCCACCACCTGCTATTTGGTTTGGTGCATAAAAATATTGTATTCCAAATGCAACTAATATTACCCCTATTGTTACAATAATGTAGTCTCTTATAATTGATATAAAATTATTAGTTTTTTTCATACTTAATTTCCCTTCTCATATTAAAAAAATTATATATTTTGTAACTTAAGTATATATTATACTATATATTTTCAAAAAACATATTAGTTTTTAGTGGCAATAAACTGTTTTCTTAATCATTTTCATGGTTAATTAATTTTTTTATCATGTGATATAATTAATATAGGAGTTGATATTATGTTTTTTATTTGTGGTATTTCCAATGGAGAGAAGAAACTAGATTATGTTCAAACCATGGTTTGTCCTATGTGTGCAGCATTTGGAAGAATAGAAGTTTATATGACTTATATGTGCTTCAGTATTTTCTTTATTCCACTTTTTAAATGGAATAAAAAATACTATATAAAAAGTACTTGTTGTAATAGTATTTATATTTTAAATGATGATTTAGGAGTAAAAATAAGTAGGGGAGAAAATATTGTAATTTCAGAAAATGACTTACAATTAGCAAACTATAATCAGACTACTATAAATAGATGCTCCTACTGCGGGTACATAGGTGATGAAGATTTTCAATATTGCCCTAAATGTGGAGAAAAACTATAATATTATAATAAATAAAAAGAACTAGGTTTAAATCTAGTTCTTTTTTATTCTATGCTTTTTTCACAACGCTTGATTTTAGTTTCATCGCTCCGAAACCATCTATTTTACATTCTATATCATGTCCATCAGCCGCATCAGGAACTAAACGTATGCTTTTAACTTTTGTTCCTATTTTTATAGAAGATGAAGATCCTTTTACTTTAAGGTCTTTTATTACTGTTACAGCATCTCCATCATTTAATATATTTCCGTTTGCATCTTTTATTACATTTTCTTCTGTTGCTTCTTCTGTTTGTGACCATTCATGAGCACATTCTGGGCAAACATATAAAGTTCCATCTTCATAAGTATATTCTGAATTACATTTAGGGCAATTTGGATAATTTTCCATAATATTATTTCCTCTCTTTCTTATGTCCAATTCTTAAAATAGAATTCTTCATTATATAACAGCTTTATAGCCTTTCATATTGTATCATATTTTTATGACTTAGCAATATACCTATATACAATTAGTTTATCTATTTAATAGTTTTTATATGATATTCTACATTAAATAAAAAAGAGAGGAATTATTTCGCTCTCTTTTTATCTTAACTTTATCTTCCAAATGCTTCTTCATAGTCTTTAACAAATTTTTCGATTCCGCTTGTAGTTAATGGATGATTAAACATTTGATTATATAATTTATATGGTATTGTTGCTATATGAGCACCAGCTAAAGCACTTTCATGTACATGCATTGGATGTCTTATACTTGCTGATATTATTTCTGTTTGTATATTGTGTATTTGGAACATTTCACTTATTTGCGAGATTAAATCTATACCTACTGTTCCTATGTCATCTAATCTGCCTACAAATGGGCTTACATAAGTTGCACCAGCTCTTGCAGCCATTAAAGCTTGAACTGCTGAGAATATTAATGTTACGTTAGTTTTTATTCCCTTTTGAGATAATATTTTTACTGCTTTTAGTCCTTCTTTACACATTGGTAATTTTATTACTATATTTTTATGTATTTTAACCAATTCTTTAGCTTCTGTAACCATCTCATCACATTCTAGAGCAATTACTTCTGCACTTATTGGTCCATTAACTATTTCTGTTATTTCTTTCATTGCAGAAACTATATCTCTACCTTCTTTTGCAATTAATGAAGGATTTGTTGTAACTCCACATATAACACCTAATTCTGCAATTTCTCTTATTTCTTCTATATTTGCTGTATCTATGAATAATTTCATTTGCTGTATCTCCTTAAATTATCTAACTATATTTTTTACTGTTTCTTTTATATTTTCAACTGTTAATCCGTGTTTTTCTAATAAAGCATCAGGACTTCCTGATTCTCCAAATACATCTTGTACACCGATTTTTTTAACTACTGTTGGTGCATTTTCACAAACTACAGCAGATACTCTATCTCCTAAACCACCTATAATTGAGTGTTCTTCAACTGTGACTATTCCTTTTGTTTCTTTTGCTGCCTTTATTATTATTTCTTCATCTATAGGTTTTATTGTAGCCATATTAATAACTCTTACATTTATACCTTCTTCTTTAAGTTCTTTAGCCGCTTTTAATGATTTGTGAACCATTATTCCAGTGGAAATTATGGCAACATCATCACCAGACATAAGTTCATTCCCTTTGCCTATTTTGAAATCATATTCATCCGTATATATATCATCTAAAGCTATTCTTCCAAATCTTAAATAAACTGGTGCATCTATTTCAGCTGCTGCTTTTACACATTTACAAGCTTCTATATCATCTGCTGGAGATAATACAACCATATTAGGAAGTGAACACATTAGTGCTATATCTTCTATTGCTTGATGAGACCCTCCATCAGGTCCTACAGTTATTCCTGCATGAGTTGCTGCTATTTTTACATTAGCTTTTGGATAGCATACTGAATTTCTTATTACTTCAAAAGCTCTACCTGCTGCAAATATTGCAAATGTTGTAGCAAAGGGAACTTTTCCTGTGCTCGCAAGTCCTGCTGCCATACCAACCATATTTTGTTCTGCTATTCCCACATTAACAAATCTTTCTGGAAATTCCTTAGCAAACATTTCAGATTTAGTAGCTTTTGATAAATCAGCTTCTAAAACTACTATATCTTTTCTCTCTTTTCCTAATTCTACTAATGTAACTCCATATGATTCTCTAGTTGCTCTTTTCATATAAACCCCTCCCTATCCTATAATTTCTTCTATAGCTTGTTTAGTTTGTTCTGCATTTGGTGCTGCACCATGCCAAGCTGCATTGTCTTCCATGAAAGAAACGCCTTTACCTTTTACAGTATTAGCTATTATACAAGTAGGTTTATTTTTCGTAGATTCTGCATTATTAAATGCTTTTTCTAACTCTTCAAAATCATGACCATTACATTCAACCACATTCCATCCAAAATTAACTATTCTTTCTTTTAAGTTATCATTTGGCATTATTTCACTTGTTCTACCATCTAATTGAATTTTATTATTATCTATAATAGCTACTAAATTATCTAATTTGTATTTGTTAGCTGCCATTATAGCTTCCCAGATTATTCCCTCTTGAATCTCACCATCTCCAAGGGCAACATATACTCTTCCAGTTGATTTATTAATTTTGTATCCTAAAGCTATTCCACATGCATTTGACATACCTTGTCCTAAAGATCCTGTTGATATGTCTACACCTGGGCATTTTTTTGCATCTGGATGACCTTGAAGTATTGAGCCTAATTCTCTTAAATTATTTAACTCTTCTTTATCAAAAAATCCTTTTTTTGCAAGTGTTGCATAAAGTGCTGGCGCTGCATGACCTTTACTTAACACAAATCTATCCCTGTCATCTGCTTTTGGATTTTTTACATCCACATTCATTTTTTCAAAATAAAGATAAGTTAATATATCTATAACAGAAAGAGATCCTCCTGGATGTCCTGAACCTGCTTTATTTATCATTTGAATAATATCTTGTCTCAATTCTTTTGATATTTCTACTAAATTTTCCTTGTTCATTTAATCTTTCCTCCTCAATTATTATGATTTTGGGTATAAAAATTGAGGAATAAACAATTCCTCAATTTTTATATATATTAAGCTGCTTCCTCAGTATTTTTTTCTTCTTTATTTTTAGAAAATACACTTATAGCAACTAGTAATACAAATATTCCTACTAGAACTGCTGTTAAGCCATTTCCACCTATAAATTCTTGAATTTTTCCTAAGAATATACCTGCAACTCCAAAGTCTGCATCTGAGAATGTAGAGTTTGCAAATCCTAAGTTCCCAAGTACAGGTAATAATGCTATTGGTAAGAATGATATTAGTACACCATTTGCAAATGACCCTACTATAGCTCCTCTTCTACCACCAGTTGAGTTCCCAAACACTGCTGCAGTTGCTCCACAGAAGAAATGAGGTACAACACCTGGTATTATCATTACTAATCCTAAAGCTCCCATGATTCCCATAGAAACTACTCCTCCTAAGAATGAACATATAAACCCTATTAAAACTGCATTTTGTGCATATGGGAATACTATCGGGCAATCTAGAGCTGGTTTTGAGTTTGGAACTAACTTACTTGATATACCTTTAAATGCTGGTACTATTTCGTTAAGTACTAATCTAACACCATTTTGTATTAATATAAATCCTGCTGCAAATGTTAATGCTTGGATTAATGCAAATACTAAGAAGTTGTCTCCACCTGATAATTTTGTTTCAACAAATTCTGGTCCTGCTGCTATTGCAACTATAACATAAAGAATTAACATTGTTATTGAAACTGATACTACTGAGTCTCTTAAGAAACTTAAAGATTTTGGAACTTTCATTTCTTCAGTTGATTTAGAATTTTTACCAACAACTTTTCCTATTAATGCTGATAATGCATATCCTGTTCCTGAAAAATGTCCCATTGCTACTGAATCATTTTTAGTTATTTTTTTCATAAAAGGTTGTAACATTGCTGGTGATAATACCATTATTAAACCTAAAGCTAATGAACCTGTGAATATTAATTGTACTCCACTCATTCCACCTGACGCTAATATAACAGCTATCATACAAGACATAAATAAAGTATGATGCCCTGTTAGGAATATATATTTAAACTTTGTGAATCTTGCTATTATTATATTTGCTACCATACCAAATGCCATAATTAAAGCTGTTGCTGTACCGAATTCATCTATAGCCATTGCAACTATTGCTTCATTATTTGGTATAACACCTGATATATTAAATCCTTTTTCAAACATTACACCAAATGGTTCTAATGATCCAACTATAACTCCTGCTGCTGCACTAATTACAACAAATCCAACCATCGCTTTTAAAGTTGATTTTATTATTACATCTACAGGTTTCTTTTGAAGTAACAAACCTATTAAAACTATAATACCTACTAATACCGCTGGTTCCGATATAAAATCTACTAATACTTTTAAAAATCCTGTCATTTTAACTTCCCCTCATTCTGATTTTTAGTAAAACGTTTTTATGACTATTATTTTTTACCCCTTTTATTTATAAAAAGGGGATATTGATTAAGCTCCTATTTTTTCTTGTATCTTAGCTTTTAATTCATCTCTATCTAATAAAGAATCTAACACTATTAATTCTGGTAAGTGACTTGCACTATCTGCTAAATCTGCACCAGTTACGAATATATCTGCATCTGATGCTGTTACATCTGCTAATGAAGTATGACTAGCTTCATATTGATCAGCTACACCTAGTTCATTTAATACATCTGTTATATTCATTTCTACCATAAAACTTGATCCTAATCCTGATCCACAAACTGCCATTATTTTTTTCATATTAAAATACCTCCATTAATTGTTGTTCTGTTTCTACCTTTAGTAAATTATTAAATTTATCTTTATTCATACATACATCTGCAATTTTTCTCATAAGTCCTAAGTGTGACTCATTATCTTTTGCTGATAATGTGAAGAATACTCTAACTGTTTTTCCCATAAAATCTACTGGTTCATTTAATTTTAAAATGCAAAGTCCTTCTTCTATTGCTCCATCTTCTGGTCTAGCATGAGGCATGCATATATCCTCTGCTATGCAAAAATATGGTCCAAATTCTACTATTTTATTTACTATTGCATCATAATATCTATTTTCAACTACTCCCTCTGCTTCTAACATATCGCATGACAGTTTTATAGCCTCCATGTAGTTATCTACTTTATCTAATATTTTTACTAACATTCCCGTTTCTCCCTTAGCTAAACTATAGATTTTAAATCCTCATATGATTTAGCATTTTTAAATTTCTTTATATTATCATCCTTAATCAATATATTTGTTAAATTAATTAAGTTCTTATTTTCTTCTTTATTTGCAAGGACCACTATAGTCTTTACTGTTGATTTGTTTTTACTTCCAAAATCTATTGGACTTTTCAAATTCAATATACTAACAGCATTTTCTACTACATTTTCTGGAGTAGCATGTACAAAAGCTATCTCAGGTATAAACATCATATAGTTTCCCAAAGTTTCTATAACTCTTATAGAATCATTTACATATGCTTTTTCTATCTTTCTATCTTTAATTAAAGGTTTTGCTGCTATTTCTATTGCTTCTCTCCAATCCTCTATAGATTGTTCAAACTGTGCATACTTTTCTAGTATTATCTTAGTTAAATCACTTTCATTCTCATTTTTAACTTTGTCTGCTAAGTATTTACAGTTTTTTTCATACCATATACTATAGATTTCTGATTTTATTTTTTGTGAATCTCCTGATTCTAGTAGAGGATTCACTTGTATAACTTTATAGTCTTCTATTTGTAAAGGGACAGTTGAAACTATAAAGTCAATTTCTTCATTTAAGTAATCATCCACATCTTTCAATCTACAAATTGATTGTATCTTTATTTCAGGAATCATTAGATTCATTCTTGATTTTAATAAGCTTGATGTTGCTAAACCTCCGTTACAAACCACTAATACATTAGCACTAAAGTTTCCTTTTGCGTACTTTTCAAAAATTGTTCCAAAGTACATGGCCATATAAGCTATTTCTGCCTCTGGAAACTCTACTCCTATAATATCTTTCTTTTTGCTTAGTATTTCTTCAGTAATTCCATATATAAAGGACATTTTGTACTTAATTTCTTCTAAGAGAGGATTATTAATTACTAAATTATTCTCCACTCTGTAAATAGCAATTTCCAAATGAAGTTGCATCTGTCTAATAAATTCAGCATCTGAATCTACTTCAATGTTTAACATTGTGTATAACTCAGATAAAACTTCTGATGTTATTTTATTTATTTTTTCTTCTTTATTTAAATTAAAATCCTTTGCTATTTTTGCACCCTTAAATATTTTTAGTAAATATTCTATCTTGTCATTATGGATCTTTTTATTAATTACTTTTTCTATAATATTTTTTAATGTTTTAAATTCACTATTTTCATCATCAGTATTCATATCTAGTTTAACTTCTTGATTATTTAATACTCTTGATAAAGTGAATAATATTATTATTTCTAATTCTTCTAATGATTCTTCAGTATATTGAATGCCTTTTTCTTCTTCTACAGTTTCTATAATTGTTTTAATATATTCCTCATTTATATTACTGTATTTATATAGCCATTTATAAATTTCTTTATCCTGACCTTCAGATAATCTACTATATAATTTTAAGAAAGCATCTCCCAACTTTTCATCATTATTTTCCTCTATGAAAGTTCCATGATAAGATTTTTTTGAGATACTAATATCAAATTCTTTTAATTTTACTTCAGCTAATTTTAAATCATTAACTAAAGTATTCTTACTTACTTCTATATACTCTGATAATTCTTCTATGGTAGCATTTCCTTTTATCATTAAGATTAATGCTATCATTAAGGCTCTTTCTTCTGGTGAATATAACTTATTTTTATATCCCTTAAGAATATGATCTATACTTTCTCCTTTTTTGATGATCAACTTAACTCCAACCTTTGGTTTTCTTTCAAGTTTTGCATCGCAATCTTTTAATAATGTTTTTATACAATCTAAATCATTTCTAATAGTTCTTACACTAACGTCAAAAACCTTAGCTATATTTTCAATTGTTGTCCATTCTGAACTATTTTGTAAAAAATCAATTATATTAATTTGTCTTTTATTAAGTACTATCAATTCGTCCCCTCCTGAATTACCTTACAACTATATTCTATAAAGTTTTATATTTTTTAACTATACCAATTCATTTCATTTATTGTGGCAATTTTTATAATTTACTATCTTATATTAACAAAAAAAGAAGACATTTATATATATCTTCTTTTTTTTACGCAAAAATATTTAATATTTTTAATTATATTTCTATATTTATTTTTATCTAGTTCTCCAAGTATAGTTATAAAAATTTAGCATCTTGATATAAGTCCCCAGCTAAATCTTTTAATAAAGTTTTATTCATTATCTTGTATCTTCCACCTTCTCTTTTTAATACGCCTTTCTTACATAATGTATTGAATGTTCTAAGTAAGTGCCTATAACTACTTCCCAAAAGTTCAGCTATATTATTTAAATTTTCATCAAAATCAATATATAAATCATCTCCATAAATCAATGATTCATTGATGTAACTAGCCAATCTATTTTCCAATGGATAAAGTAAATTAATAGAACTATTCATACTAACGGCAGCCAACTTTTCTGCTAAACTTTCGCAAGTAAATTTTAAAAATTTATTATCTTTAATTAATTTTAACCTTGCTTTTTCCATTGGTATTGCCAAACAATAACAAGTACTTAAAGCTTGAATTGTACCTGTTGCACTTTGATTTTTTACAATTTCTATATCTCCTATTACTCTGAAAGGTTTATAAAAATCAAGAAGCAAACTTCTACCATTAGGCAATGTTTTAAACACCTTTGCTTTACCTTGTATAAAAAACAACAAATATTCTAAGTCTTCATCTTCCCTTATCAAATATTCATTTTTCTCAAATTTTAATAATCTCATATGATTTTTCATATCATCTATGAAAATTTTCTGCATATTTAACTCATTATAGTAATTTTCTATTATAAATGAATCTTCTATTTTCTTCACCTAAACTCCACCTTTATTTTTTACTTAATTAAAATTCTACATTTACAGGTGACATATGTCATTATTTTTATTATTTTTTTGTGTTATTTTATATATTATTCATAAGGAGGGATTTATAATGAATTATTTTGTTTCAATTTTTACGGGAATTATACTTTCAATAATGATTTCTTTAAATGGGCAAGTAAGCAATCTTGCTGGAAATTATGCTTCTAGCATTATCATTCATTTTGTGGGTTTAATCGGAATTATACTTGTTCTTATTTTTACAAAATCAAAAATAGGCAATTTAAAAGATATACCTTTTTATATGTTTACAGGCGGTCTTATTGGTATTCTAACAGTTTTATTTACTAATGCTAGTTTTGTGGGTCTTGGTGTTTCATTAACTGTTTCTCTTTCTTTATTAGGTCAATTAGTAACATCTCTTATTATCGATCATTTTGGATACTTTAATATGCCTGTAGTTGAATTTGATAAAAAGAAAATTTTAGGATTAGTCATCATTGTTGCTGGTATTTATGTGATGACTTTATCATAAGGAGGTAAGTTATGATATATATATTATTTGCAATTTTATGTGGGGTTTCAAACGTATTATCTAGATCTGTAAACTTTGTTCTATCAGAAAAAATAGGAATGTATCAAAGTACATTGTTCAATTATATTTTGGGTCTTTCTGGCTCTTTTTTACTACTATTAATTAGTGGTGAGACTTTTAAATTACTTACACCTTCATCTTATAGTGCTCCATGGTTTGTTTATGTTGGCGGACTTTTAGGCGTTGTTGTAGTTACAATGCTATCTTTTTTATCTTCAAAGGTTTCATCTTTTTATTTAACTTTATTATTATTTGTTGGTCAGCTTTTCACAGGAATAATTATAGATGCTTTATCTACAGGTAAAATTTCTTTTTATCAAGTCATTGGTGGAATTTTAGTAGTATTAGGTTTAACTTATAATTTATATATTGATAAAATAAATAGCAAAACCGTATCAGCTTAAGATACGGTTTTTTTTATAAAATCTATCATACTTTGTTTATTTTCTTCCAATTGAACTAATCTATTAACATTTGCTCCTGATGGATGAGGAAACCCCATAAGAATTTGATTTTCTTTGATAAATTTTTCATCTTTTAATTTGCATAATACCTCTTCAACAGCCTTTCCTAGTGGTATTATTAATATGTCTTCAAAGTCGTCTAGTTCATCTATTTCATTTATAAAATTCTCATAAACATATTTCATTAAAAAGTCACTTTTCAATAATTTTGGAGTGTGTCCTGTATAGTTTTGTTTTTTTACAAAAACAGGATAAGGTATTAATGACACGGTATGCATTAAATAATCTTTTTTATCAAATAATTCACTACAACTTTTTAAGTTTAGTGCTTCATTTAATTTTATTTCGTCTAGCATTGCTATAATATTTTTTCTTAAACTTCCACTAAATCTCCCTGCTACTTTGCATTTATACTGTATATCTTTTATATTATTATTGTTTTCTAATTCTTTTCTTGCAGTAGCTATAGCTGTATTCATTTGTATAAACCCTGGAGTTATTCCTACTATTAGTATTTTTGCTTTAGGATTTATATACTCATTATGTGGAGCATAATATATTTCTATATTATTTTCTTTATCTATTAGAAAATCGTCTGTTAATAGCTCCTCTTTTGTATATTTATCTTTAATTGGAAGCTTTTCTATTTCCCTTTTATAATCATATAGTGTTTTTTTCATCTTATCTCCTAAATATATAATTAAATTTATTTCATTATTCTTATTAAATATTATATCAATTATTTTCTAATCTATTTAGGCCACTATTTGCTTTAGTTGTTTTCTTTTATTAAAGAATTTTTTATAACTCAAGTATGTTGCCATAATAGTAGCTATTGATGACGACGATAAAATCATAAACGTAACCATAATTTGAAACTTAACTGCGACTAATGGAGATGCCCCTGCTAATATTAATCCTGTCATCATTCCTGGTAATGATACTATTCCTAAAGTTTTAGCTGAATCAATTGTAGGCATTATTGATATTTTAATACTTTCTCTAATTATTTCATCAGATGCTTCTTTTATGCTTGCCCCTAAAGATAACTTAACTTCAACTGCTATTGAATTATTTTTGAAATTATTAATCAAATTTCTATAGCTTAAACCTATTGCAACCATAGAATTACTTATTATCATTCCAGCTACTGGTATTACTTCATTTGGTGTATAACCTATAGCTTTTGAACTAATTAAAATACCTAAAGTTATGATTGTTCCCACACTAATAGATGTAAATGATATTAAAACTTGACTTTCTATAGTAAATCCTTTTTTCTTTGTATTAATTGCCGCATTAATAATCATTACTAAAACTAATATGACTGTATAAATTAATTTATCTAGTCCAAATATAACGTCTAATATATATCCAACTGCTAATAATTGAACTACTGCTCTTAACATACTAACTATAATATCTCTATTTAATTCTAATTTTTCTTTATATGAAATTATAATAGGAACCATTATTAATACTGACGACAAAATTAACGATTCTGTTTTCATTAATTAAATTCCTCCACTTTTTCAATTTTTCCTTTTGATATTGTGACTCTTTTATTAAATATAGTTTCACTTTGTTTCTTGCTATGAGTAACCCATAATATCGTTACTCCTTGATTATTTAATTCTTCTACATAACCTTGTATAAGATTTGTATTGTCATAGTCTAAGGCAGATGTTATTTCATCTAACAATAATACTTCTGGAGTAAAAATTATATTTCTTATAAAAGATATTCTTTGCTTCTCTCCTCCTGATAATAAGTTTATATTTTTATTTAATATATCAGCTTCCAAATTAAATCTCTTTAACAAACTTATAATTTTTTCACTATCTACTTCTTTATTTCTTATTTTAAAAGGAAACTCTAGATTATCATAAACCGTCTTACCAAATAAATATGGTATTTGGATAGAATAGCTAATTTTTTTCCTTAAATCAGTTGCTTCATAAAAGGAGTAGTCTTTACCTTTTAATTTAATATTTCCTTCTTTTACTTCTATTAAGTCTGCACATATTTTCAATAGAGTACTTTTTCCACTTCCTGATTCACCCACAATAGATATGCAATCACCTTTGTTTATATCTATTGTAACTCCGTCCAAAATAACATTTTCTTTATCTTTATAATATAAATCTTTCAATTCTATTATTTTCAAAACCTAATTCTCCTTATTTATCATATATCGATATCGTAATTCGATATTAACATATTTAATTTAATTTTTCAAGGAAAAGAACTAAGGTATTGTATTACCAACACCTTAGTTCTTCTTACAAAACTTCATCTACTAATTCTTTTAAATTATGTTTCAATTCTTTTAATAAATGTCTACCTTTCTCAGTACTTCTATAGTATTTTCTTATTTTACCATTAACATTCTTTTCTTCCTTAATTAAATAATCCTCATCTACCATAGATTTTAATATTGGGTACAAGGTTCCTGGACTTACATTGTATCCATGTTCTTTTAACTCTTCAATCATCCAACTTCCATAAAACCAGTCTTCTTGGCCATGATGCAGTATATGAATATATATAAATCCATTGAAAATTTTTCTTATTATTTGATCCTTCAAAACCTCAACTCCTTATTTTCACTTAAATATATAATTCTATTTTAATCTATATATCATATCTATCCTAGACATTTTCCCTATATATTATAATTGTTACAGCTTTCCATATTTGTTATAATGTTTAGGTTGCTTTAATAAAAATTAAAATTTTTTCATTTTATATAGTTGGGAGGAATAGATACATGCAAAAATTACTTAGCAAAACCCGCCAAGCAATTAAAGATTTTAACATGATAGAAGAAAATGACAAAATAGCAATTGGTTTATCTGGAGGAAAAGATAGTCTAGCACTACTTCATATATTGAAAAGCTACCAAAGATTTTCACCTGAAAAGTTTGAGTTAATAGCCATAACATTAAATCCAGGAGGGGTAGATAATTCTCCTTTACATAAATTATGCAAAGATTTATCTATACCTTATCATGAAATTCAAACAGATATAAAAGAAATTGTATTTGATATTAGAAAAGAGAAAAACCCTTGCTCATTATGTGCAAACTTAAGACGTGGTGCCCTTAACGATACTGCAAAAAAATTGGGTTGCAACAAAGTTGCATTAGGACATCACCGAGATGATGCTATAGAGACTTTCTTAATGTCTATTCTTTATGAAGGTAGAGTAAGTTGTTTCTCTCCTAAAACACATATGGATAGACAAGACTTAACTATAATCAGACCTATGATTTATGTTGAAGAATATATGACTAAAAAAGTGGCTAAGGATTATAATTATCCAATTATAGAAAATCCTTGCCCAGTTGATGGAAAGACTAATAGACAAAATATAAAAGAGCTTGTGTCTAAGTTAAATAACCATATGCCTGGTTCTAAAAAAAATCTTTTTGGTGCTCTAAATAATGCAGATAACTTCTTTATCTGGGATAAAGAAAAAATTAAATAGTTGCAAATAGAAAAGGCTATATCATTTTTGATATAGCCTTTTTAGGGTTTGGGGGTGTATATAAAAACACTTTAAAATGTCTATTACCTAATTCATATATAACTTAGCTTCTAACTCTTGAGATATTGCTAAATTATATATATAAGCATTGCTTACTTCTACTATTAAATTATCTTCTAATTCAGAAGATAATTTTATGTTATTTATTTTTGTAGCATAGTTCATAACATAAGATCTTATATTTTTTATTCCGTCACAATTATAATAATTTAACCCTTCTGATGGAACTTTATAATTAACGCCTAACAAAGATACAAATGTTCTTCCGCCAAACAAATCTGCTATAAATCTAGTATATGCATAAGCTACTATTAGTTCCGGATTTGTATTGCCTATTTCTTTTATTCTTTCTACAAAGGCAACTGTTGAGGCTAATAATTCATATTTGTTTGGATTTTGATCTGAAAAATATTCCAAATCTTTTTCTATTAATTTATATCTATATAATTCTGGTGTTGAAAACTCTTTAACAACCTCATTATCCTTATTATTTTCTATAGTTTCTTCTATTGCTTTATACATAGCACTAAGGTTGAATAGGTATTCTACATAACTATCTACTAATGCCTCTCCATCTACTATTCTTTTTAAAATTCCTGAATGTTCTGCAGCACTATGTAAAGCACCTGTATTTCTTCTTATTTTAGTTATTAAATCCATAACTGTCACCACCTACATTATTTTAATTTTTATTTATTAGAAAGATCACAAGCTAATTGATAATAGTTATCATTTTCTATATTATTATTTATTCCCTTTCTTTTTTATCTTAAACATTTTTTAATATTTTTATTATTTTCACGTTATGAATACGATATCCTAAGCATTGATATATCTAAGTTACACCAATTATTAACTATTTAAATTTTTTTGTATACCTTAAGTAAAATTTTTGGTATTATAGATTAGTATGTGTATACAAAATGCATTAATATGAATTTTTATTAGGAGGTTTCACAATGACAAATGAAACAAAAGTTAAAGTTGTAACTGCTGACCCTTCAGCATTAGGACTTTTTGGATTAGCAATAATAACATTAGTAGCTTCATCTCAAAAATTAGGATTAACTTCAGGAGTATCTTTAGTTTTACCATGGGCTATATTCTTAGGAGCTACAGCTCAATTATTTGCATGTATAAATGATTTCAAACATAACAATACATTTGGTGCTACTGCATTCGGTGCTTACGCATTCTTCTGGTATGCAGTTGGATTTACTTGGTTAATACAAAACGGAGTATTTGGTCCTGAATTAGCAGCTGCTTGTGATACAAAACAATTAGGGTTTGCTTACTTAGGATACTTAATTTTCACATTATTTATGACTATAGGTGCTATGGAAACTCATAAAGTATTATTCACTATATTTGTTCTTATAGATTTCTTATTTATAGGATTATCTTTAAGCTCATTCGGAATAATGGAACATGCTACTCATATGTTAGCTGCTTATTCTGAATTATTAATAGCAATAGTATCATTCTATGGTTGTGGTGCAGCTGTTTTAAACACTCACTTTGGAAGAACTTTCTTACCAGTTGGTAAACCATTTGGTATATTCAAAAAATAATAACTTTTATATATATGAAAATAGCATTAACCATTTTTGTGGTTAATGCTATTTTTTATTTACTTATAATTTACTTTTTAAATTCATTATTATCGCTTAAAAAGATCTGAATTTGAGAACTATAAGTCTTCGTATTAAAAATATCATTAAATAAGTCAAACTCTATAATTCTATTAACTTTTATTTTGTTTTCTTCTATATAATCGTAAAGTTTTTTCATACATTCTTTTTCATTATTCTTATTATAAACTATAGTTAAATAGTTACCTTCAGGCAATAGCTTTATACTTTCATCTTCTCTTATATTTTCATTTCTTTCAATTCCATTAAATACATATTTGACCTCTACATCTCTACTAGAGTTAACATTGTATATGATTCCTCTTTGTACAGAAACTTTAACCTTTTTCTCTATTATCAATTTTTCTAAATCAGAATAATAAAGTAATTCCTTTAAACATCCTGCTTCTTTACATGGTAAAACAATTATATAGCGTGGCTCAAAATATTTAATGGATATTTCATTTTCATTTAGTATTTCTTTAGATGAATTTATACTTTCTTTTAGCATATCAATATTTTCAATTACTTCGCTCATTTTTTTTATATTTTTTTCAGCTTCTTCTCTCTTTACTTCTAAAAATTTAAGTAATTTATCAGTATCACATTCTTGAAAAATATCTTGAAGCTCTTTTATACTAGTGCCTAGTGATCTACATCCTTTTATAATATCTATATAGACAAATTGATCTATAGAATAGTATCTATATCCTGAGTCCTCATCAATATATTTTGGAATAAGAATGCCCATTTTATGATAATATCTTAAAGCTTTTATTGTAATTTCTTTAATTTTAGACACTTCTCCTATAGAAAATAATTTTGACATTTTACCACTACCTTTTTATTTTTTAATTTTTGTTGACTCTGCTCTTAGGGGAGATATTATTATCATCATTATACACTATTTGTTGTTTAAATAAGAAATATAAATTAGGTTAAATGAAAGGATATTTTATGAATATGAACAAAATAATATACAGAAACATAGTTAAATCAGATTATGAAACTATTAAGAAATTAATTGGAGAAGCATTTGGCTTTTCAGATTTTATTAAAGATAAGCAATTACTAGATATTGTATTAAGCGGATATCTTCAAGAATGTCTTTTAGACAGTTCATTTAGTAAAGTTGCTCAAAAGGATGATAAGGTAATTGGTTTTATTTTAGGCAGTGCGAAAAATGATAAAACTCGTATAAGTAATTCAATTGATTCCTTAGAATTTGACAATAATACAATTGAATTATTGATGAATATTAAAGAAAATCAAATTTTATTTAAAGAGTTTTCAAAAATTCCAGCTACGTACAAAGAAATTATAAAAGGAAAAGAAGATCAATTCCAAGGGTGTATTCAGTTATTCGTTGTATCTAAGGAGTCTCGAGGCCTTGGCGTTGGAAAAACTTTGGTCAAGTATTTATCTGATTATATGAATAGTATGGATGTAAAGTCTTTATATCTGTTTACAGATAGTAGATGCAACTATGGATTTTATGACAGTCAAAATTTCAAAAAATTAAATGAAAAAGAAGTAAACTTTAATTATGTAAATAATAAATTGGATGTATTTTTATATGGTTATGACTTTTAATATTATATTAAAACAAGAACCATATCACAAATAAGTGATATGGTTCTCAGTTTCACATCCCTAATATGTTAATTTTCAAATATTTATTATTAAGGTTTATAATTTTATAAATCATCACTTAAAACCTGGCTTGGCCATGAAAGTAGACTTTTTCTTGATATTTTTAACTGTTTTTCATTTGGGAAATTTAAGTCACAAAAATAATTGTGATAATTAGCTGTCCAAACATATTTATCCCATACTCTTATATTTTTTTTATTAATCTCTAGCATTTCTTCAATTTTAACCTTATGTCTAAGTAGTAGTTCTAGTTGTATTCTTTCAAATTCATATTTATTGTTACACTCTCTATAATATTTAAATATGGTATTTAAATAATTTAAAAACCATTGTCCATCACTATCTATAAGTATTTTATTATATTGAGGTGCTACATCATAATAATTTATGTATTTTTTTAATCTTTTTACAGTTTTATCATCTAATATAATTCTTGGATAGCATGCCAGTTTACTTTCTGTATTATGAGCATCTAAAAGAGCTGGTCCAAATACAATGTCCTCATTTATGTAAAAATCACCTACACTTACACCACCTCTAACAAAAAGGCCTTCTAGTGATAGATTAAATTGATATTCCGATACATTATCTAGTATTTCATTTAATTCAGCTTCTCCATCATCTTTTATAGGATATCCAATAATCATATTATCAGTATATATTTTTATATTTCCTTGACTATATTTATTTGGGACTACACATTGCTTGTTCTTATTTATAAGGTAGTTGATATCTTTTAATAACTGATTTCCATATCCATCTCTACAAGAATCTGATATCATTTGTGAAAATCCTAATATATCTATAGCACATACCATAGAGTTGACTAGTTTTGGATTATCTTTATCGTATTTTTGCATATTCATTTCAACACATCCTTACATATTATTTACAACTTAATAACTATCTACTTATTATATTACACTTTTGCAGCAAGTACAATTAAGTTAATACATCTTAAAAAATGAATATTATTTTTAATGAAAAATATTCCTTAACTAAAAATGTTATGGAGTATTAATATAGTTAATTTCGTTTATTAAGTTATTATTTTTTACTTGTGGTACGGTTCTCCATTATTTATTCTATAAGCTCTGTAAATTTGCTCCAATAATATTAATCTCATAAGCTGATGAGGAAATGTCATCTTGGAGAAAGACAACTTATAATTAGCTCTTCTTAAAACTTCATCAGAAAGTCCTAAAGACCCACCTATAACAAATACTATATGACTAGTTCCTCTAACACCTAAATTATCAATTGTATCTGCCAATTCTTCAGATGATAAGTTCTTTCCATCTATAGCAAGAGCTATAACATGAGCATTATCCTTTATTTTACTTAGTATCTTCTTTCCTTCTTTATCTTTAATCATAAGCATTTCTTTATCGCTTAAATTTTCAGGAGCTTTCTCATCATCTAGTTCTATTACTTCTAACTTGCAATATTTAGATAATCTTTTTGAAAATTCATCTATTCCCAATTTTAAATATTTTTCTTTTATTTTTCCTACACAAACTATACTGATACGCATATTTTTCTCCTCTTATTAACTTTATCTTTTAAACAACGGATGTATCTGAATCAATAGCAAAATAATTGGCAGACACGCGACTAAAAGATATATCCTTAGCGATATGAACGAAGTAAATTTTACAGTTCAAAAACCTTTGAAACTTTATCCCTTGATAAAACTTCTAAATTTAAATCTTGTCCTATTATCATGTCATTATTCGATAGTACATTCTTAGACGTAGCAAAGGCCAAGTCTGGAAAATTATTTTCCTTACTTAAATGAGCTAATAATATAGATTGTGCATTATTATTAATTAAATCTACACAAAACTTAGCTGCTTCTTCGTTTGATAAATGTCCACAATCAGACATTACCCTTCTTTTTAAACTATACGTATAGCTTCCCATCATTAACATATTTGGATCATAATTAGATTCTAACACTACAAGTTTTGAGTCATATAAATTTTGTCTAATGTTGTCTGTTACACATCCTATATCCGTAGCAATTGACATTTTTTCTTGTTCTGAAAGTAAATTATATCCTACTGCATCACTTGAATCGTGTGGTATGGAAAAAGGCTTAATTCCTAAATCCCCTATACTGTATGTTTTATCATTTTCAAATACTTTCATATTGTCTTCTTTTATGTTTCCTAATTTATCTTTCATGGCACACCATGTTTTTACATTTGCAAAAATAGGTATGTCCAATTTTCTCGATAATATTCCTGCTCCTTTTATATGGTCAGAATGCTCATGTGTTATAAATATGCCCTTTATTTTTTCTATATCAGCATTTATCTCATTTAAGCCTGTCATTATTCTTTTACCACTAAGGCCTGCATCTATTAATATATTGGTATCCTTGTAACTAACAAAGTGACAATTTCCACTACTTCCACTTCCTATAGAACAATACTTTAACATGGTGCACCTCTTTTCTCTTTTTCTCATAAATTATATTATACCAAAAAAACAGAGCATTAAATTATTTTTCAATGCTCTGGCAAAAATTTTATTTACATTCCTTTATAATTTTTTCAATATCCACACCTTTACTCTTCCAAAGATCAACAAATTGAGGTCCATTTACATTTTTAAATTTATATGTATTATAGTATTCTTTTAAAGTATTAAAAAATACTTCATCTCCAACTTCTTTTCTTATTTCATTGAAAACTACTGCTCCTTTTGTGTAAACGCTTAGACTATATTCTGATGAATCTTTATAATCTGTTGTAGCTTTGAATATATCAGCTGTTTTATAGTTTCTCGTTTGAACTTCCATAGTTTTTATCAATTTGTCTCCTGTTTCTTTTCCATACTTTTGTTCAAAATAAAGTATAGTTGAATATTCCGTCAATGCTTCATCTAGCCAAGGTTCATTAATCTCATCATTTCCTATAACACTGTACCACCATTGATGGGCAGTTTCATGAGCTATTACATACTCTAATAAAAATTTATTTTCTCTATTGTATAGACCTTCATCTATCATAGATAACATAGGATATTCCATTCCTCCAATAAAGAAGTCACTAGCTACTACTGAATATGTATCATATGGATAGTCACCAAATAAATTGCTAAAAATCTCTATGGATGACTTAGATATGTCCAAAGCTTCTTTACTCATATCCTCATTTAAATTATATGTATTTATCACAATATCCTTATAATTAGCCTTATTAACTATAAATTTGTCACTTAAAATAAAAGCAAAATCTCTAACCATCTTACCATCTATGGTGTATAGTATTTTCTCATTGTCTGTTTTCTTTTCTGCTACTTTTCCTGTAGTTGCTAACTTATATTTTGATGGGGCTAATATTTGCACTTTAAAATTGCTAGTATCACTATAAAATGGATCTCCTACAGTTTCATAACTTTTTAGATTCCATCCTTTATCATCATAAACACATGCTATAGGAAACCAGTTTGTTACATTTACTGTATTGTCACCATAACCAAATCTTCCAAGGCAATTAGGTAATTTTACATTATATTTTAAGTCTATTTTTACTACTTCACCAGCTTTTAATAATTTATCTAATTTGACCTCTAGAATATCATTTTTATCTCCTGTTACTTCATACTTTAATTTTTCCTTCTCACTTAATACATTTTTAAGATCTATATATCCTTCGTTAAATCCATTTGGATAAGCTCTGCTCATTTCTGAGTCTTCAAAAGGAGTTGATTCTTCTTGGCAAAAAGCATTTGGATAAATATGTAGGTAAATTTTATCTAGTGTAGTTTTCGTATTATTTATATAAACTAAAGTTTCGTTGCATAAAATACGATTAGTTTCATCATCATATATTACATCTATAGTATATTCGTTTTTGTTTTTTTCATCTTTAAGTGTAAAAGTTTCTCTTTGATTAGTAAGTATAAATGTGCGTATACTTCCCCCTATAATGATTAGAAGAGCTAAGATTACAACAAATAATCTCCTTCTCTTTTTATCGAATTTAATAACCAATTTATACCTCCTTTTTAATAAATATTTTTTTTAAAACTTCCAATATAAATTTGTAATAGCTTTTATGTTATAATTGAAGCTGAGGTGATTATATGTTTTTTTATAAAGAAGAAAATGATATAGATTTTGGTGAGACAACCATCCCAAATATCTTCATAGATATATATATGCCTATGGGTGATGGATTATACACAAAGGTATATCTTTTGGCGTATAGACAAGTGTGTTCTTCAATTCCAGATCCTAAATTTGATAACAGTTCTATTGCTAGAATTTTAGAAATTCCCTTGTCAGATGTTATTAATGCATGGAAATTCTGGGAGAAGCAAAACATAGTAAAAATGCACAAAAACGATAGTCCGGATGCTTTTGATTATTCAATTGAATTTTTAGATTTAAAAAGGCTCTATGTTGAAAATCTACAAATTAATACACCTTCTATTAAATCTAATAGTGATAGAATAGTTTCTGCTGGACATAATCCAAGCATAACTAAAATGTTTAATAGTATAAATCGTATAATAGGAAGATTTCTTGATCCTTCAGAAAAATTAAGGATACTAGACATTAGAGAAAAATTTAATGTTAATCCTAATGTTATTGTTTATGCTTATGAAATTTCAAAGCAAAAAAATAATGGTACACCTAAGAATCTAAATTATATTGAGGGTATACTTAGGAACTGGTACGACTTAGGGCTTTATACTATTGAAGATATTGAAAATAATGTAATAGAAGATAAGAAGCGTTATGATATTCATAGGCTTATTTTTAAATCACTTGGTTTTAATAGAAATCCTGGATCAGAAGAAAAAAGAATTATGGATACATGGATTGATAAGTACAATATGGATATAGAAGTTATACTAGAAGCTTGTAGCAAGTCCAAAAATACACCGAATCCTTCTATATCTTATATAAATGGTATAATTGAAAGATATAAAAAGAATAATGTTAAAACTTTAGATGATATAGAAAAATTAGAAGAGGAATTTAATCAAAAAAAACAACATCGAAAAAATACAACTTCAAGTAATAACTCTATTCCTAAAGTTAAAACAAGATTCCATAATATCAACGAAACATTTAGAAACTACAGCCCTGAGGAATTAGAAAAACTTCTAAAAGAAAGTCAAAAGGGTAAATTTTAATAGGTAGGTGGTTAAATGCAGGAATCAAAATTAAGAGATATTCTTACTAGTTACGAGAGAAAAAGAGATAAAGCAGATAGACTACTAGAACAAAGGAAAAGTGATGTTTATAAACAAATTCCTAAAGTTAAACAAATAGAAGATGAAATTAGCAAAGTTGGATTAGATATGATGAAACTTGTTCTTAAAAATCCATCAAATAAGGAAATTCTCATATTAGAAGCAAAGGAAAAAATCCAGGCTTTAACTAGCCAAAAACAAACCTTATTAGATAGTTGTAATGTTCCTAAGGGGTATCTTGATATTCAATACGAATGTAGTATGTGTAAAGATAGAGGATTTCTTTCAAACGGCAAGAAATGCAATTGTTTAAAACAAGCAATTATTAATGAGTCTTACAAGATGTCTAATTTATCTAGAATGTTGGATAAACAAAATCAGTGTACATATGATGACAGTATTTTTTCAGAAGAAGTCGATCCTAGCACTGGTGTTTCTCCTAGACAAAACATGCAACTAATATTATCTGATTGTGATGAGTTTATTTATGATTTTGACAAGGATAATGATAAAAACTTATTGTTCTATGGAGATACAGGACTTGGCAAAACATTTATGTCTAGCTATATTGCCAAGGAACTTCTTGATAAAGGATATTTAGTGATATATCAAACGGCCTTTAAAATGTTTGAAATCATAGAGGAATATAAATTTAGAAATTCAGATCATCATTTATCAAGAGATGATTATGAAAATTTATTTGAATGTGACCTTCTAATAATAGATGATTTAGGTACGGAGCTTACTAATTCATTTACTATTAGTGAATTATTCATAATTCTAAATACTCGTTTATTAAATGGGAAAAAAACTATTATTTCTACTAATCTTAATCCTGCACAACTTGGTGAACTTTATTCTCAAAGAATTTTTTCACGTATTTTTGATAAATTCAAAATGATTAAATTTGTTGGCGCTGATTTAAGATGGCAAAATAAAATATCTAATTTAAATAAATAAAAGGAGAAAACTTTTGACAGTTTTCTCCTTTTTGTTTCATGTGAAACTCTATGCAAATATATTTTTTCTTATTATTGTTTGAGTTCTGTTTGGTCCAACAGATACTAAATCTATATTAACATCTATTAATTCTTCTATTCTAGCTACATACTTCTTAGCGTTTTCTGGAAGATCATCAAAGTTTTCAACTTTTGTTATATCTTCATGCCATCCATCTAATTCTTCGTATACTGGCTCACATTTTGCTAAATCTTCTAATGAAGCTGGGAAGTTATTTATTATTTCATCTCCTATTTTATAAGCAGTACATATCTTGATTTTATCAAATCCTGTTAATACGTCTAATAACATGAATGATATACTAGTTAATCCATTTACTCTAGCTGCATATTTTACTATAACAGCATCAAACCAACCACATCTTCTAGCTCTTCCTGTAACTGTTCCAAATTCATGACCTTGAGTTCTTATTTTATCTCCAGTTTCATCATGTAACTCAGTTACAAAAGGACCTTCTCCAACTCTTGTTGTATAAGCTTTTACTATACCAACAACGTCTTTTATCATGTTTGGACCTACACCAGCACCTACTGCAAATCCTCCTGATATAGGATGTGAAGATGTTACAAATGGGTATGTTCCAAGATCTAAATCAAGTAATGTACCTTGAGCACCTTCAAATAGTACTTTTTTATTAGCTTTTATTGCATCATAAACTATTACAGTTGTATCATCCACAAATGGTCTCATTTTTTCTGCATATACAATAAATTCATTGTATACTTCCTCAAAATCAAACATAGCTTCTTTTTCATATACACCTGTAACTATCTTGTTTTTTGCTTCTATTTGAAGTTTTAATTTTTTAGCAAAAACTTCTTTATTCATTAAGTCACAAACTCTTATTCCTGATCTTTCTGTTTTATCCATATAGCAAGGACCGATACCTTTTTTAGTTGTTCCTATTTTGTTATCTCCTCTTGCTTCTTCTGCTAATCCATCTAATTCTTTATGGTAAGGAAATACTATGTGAGCTCTATCACTTATTTTGATATTTTTAGTACTTATTCCATTACTTTCAAGCATTTCTATTTCTTCAAAGAAGCCTTTTGGATCAAATACTATACCATTTCCTATTACGTTTATAGTGTTTGGGTTTAATATTCCTGATGGTATTAATCTTAATGCAAATTTCTTTCCATCTACTACTAATGTATGACCTGCATTATTTCCACCTTGTCCTCTTATTACTACATCAGCTTGAGTAGCAAGAAAATCAATCACTTTTCCTTTTCCCTCATCGCCCCATTGAGAACCAACAACTGCTACTGTTTTCATTTATTTCACCTCTATTATCTATATATTAAATTTCATAAAATCTAATATATAATTTATTTTCAACTTATTATCGAACACTTACGTTATATATTTTAACAAATATTCGTTTTAGTTTCAACTTTTTTAATTTTTAATTACTTTTAATATGTATCTTTCTATTTCTTCTAAACTTTTTCCATTAATAATATTATCCCTTTTTTCAATAAATATATCATTAAATTTCTCAACTTCATCTAAATCCTTACCCGTAAAGACTTTTTCTATAGATCCTGTCATTGTATTTATCATATATATGTTATACTGATTCTTCTCTTCCATTAAATAAATTACTATGGTTTCTTTTAATTCATTATCCACTATCCTAAACAAATTACTTTCTTTATTAACAATTCCCATATCTGGATATACAAAAAACATTTTTATTTTCATTTTATTATTCTCCATATAGACTTATTTTTGGACATAAATATGAGTTGTTTAAAAGATACTCCTATCTTATAAACAACCCTTTAATTAAGTTTTACACATATTTATTTAGTTATTCACATTTATCCACATACTATTTGTGGATACTGTGTATAACATTTCATTGTATAGACTACATTTAATACTATTTTTTCATATTTATCCACATTTTTCTCAAATATAGAAAGGTTGTTCTGTGGATATATGTTTATATTTCTCTAACTTTGTCGGCAAATTTTTGTACTTGGCCAAACCATACTAATTCTACATTACCCGTTTCACCATGTCTATTTTTTGCAATTATAACTTCACCTATATTTTTCTTTTCAGAATCATCATGATAATATTCATCTCTGTATAAAAACATAACTATATCTGCATCCTGCTCTATAGACCCAGACTCTCTTAAATCTGATAATATAGGCCTATGGTCTTTTCTAAGTTCTGGAGAACGAGATAGCTGTGAAAGGGCAACCACAGGACAATCTAGTTCCTTAGCTAATATTTTTAAAGATCTAGAAATCTTAGCTATCTCTTGTTGCCTGTTTTCATTTTTGCCCTCTCCCTCCATTAATTGAAGGTAGTCTATTAAGATTAAATCTAATCCCTTTTCTATTTTTAATCTTCTACATTTTGATCTTATTTCTGATATTTTTATACCAGGAGTATCATCTATGAAAATATTAGCTTCTGATAATACTGCCATAGCATCTATTATTCTTGGCCAATCTGATTCTCCAAGGGAACCAGTTTTTATTTTACTTAACTCCACATTAGATTGTGCAGATAACATACGTTGAACTAGCTGTTCCTTAGACATCTCTAAACTAAATACTGCCACAGATGCATTACCTTTTAATGCAGCATTTTGAACAAGATTCAGTGAAAATGCTGTTTTTCCCATGGCTGGTCTTGCTGCTAGCAGAATTAAGTCTGTTCTTTGAAGTCCGTTTATTTTTTTATTTAAATCTGTAAATCCAGTAGTTATTCCTGTAACATCACTTTTTTGCGTACACAACCTTTCAATCATATCAAAGGTATCTTGTAGAACTAAGTTTATTGGTTGAATATCATCACCAGATTTTTCTTGAGATATATCAAATATATTTTTTTCTGCCTGATCTAATATTTCCTGAACATCTGTAGAAGCATCATATCCTAAGTTTATAATCTCATTAGACGCCTTTATAAGCTGTCTCATAACAGATTTTTCTTTCACTATGTTGGCGTAATACTTTACATTTGATGTCGTTGGAACTATTGTTGAAAGGCTTGTTAGATAACTAATACCTCCAACATTATCTAAATGACCTTCTTTTCTTAATTCCTCTATTAATGTTATCAAATCTATTGGTTCATTATTACTATTTAACTTTAACATAGACTCATATATTATTTTGTGGGCTTCTTTATAGAAATCACTAGGATTTATGGTTTCTGCCACAGTTATAATTGCGTCTTTATCAAGGATAATAGAACCTAATATTGATTGCTCTGATTCCACACTATGTGGAGGAATTCTACTTATATCCTCCATTATTATCACCTCAGCCTAGTGCTTATTGTTTTTCTTTAACATCTACTCTTATCTTCGTAGTAACTTTTTGATGTATTTTTATTTCAACAAATCTTGAACCTAATACTCTAATTGGCTCATCAAGTGAAATTTTTCTTTTATCTACTTCTATGTTATGCTGTTTCTTTAATTGTTCTGCTACATCTTTAGAAGTTATTGACCCAAATAATCTTCCAGCATCACCAGCTTTAGAATATATAGTTACAGCCATGTCTTCCATTTTCTTTCCTAATTCAACAGCTTCTTTATATTCTTTTTGAGCTTTTAATTCTTTTGATTTATTTTTTTCATTTAATTCTTTTACATTTGTATTGTCAGCAACTACTGCCATTTTTTTAGGTAATAAAAAGTTTTTTGCATATCCATCACTTACTTCTTTAACTTCTCCTTTTTTACCTGTTCCTTTAACATCTTTTAATAATATTACTTTCATTTAGTCTTCCTCCCTTAAGTATTGTTCAATTATTTCATGTACTTTCATGTAAGCTTCCTTAATAGATACTCCCTCCAGTTGAGCACCGGCTATATCCATGTGTCCGCCTCCACCTAGCTTTTCCATTAAAACATGTACATTTATCTTTCCTAATGACCTTGCACTTATGAATACAGTTCCATCCTTTTCACCAAGTACAAATGATGCCTCTATTTTTTTTACCGTCAATAATTCATCTGCAGCCTGAGCAATGACCACATTAATATTTTCAGACTGTATTTTTGAATAAGATATACATATTCTATTATCAATAATACGAGTATTACTTATAATTTCTGCCTTCGTTTTAAAATCCTCCACATTTGATCTAAATAATTTCTTAACTTCTGTAGTATCTGCTCCTGCCTTCTTTAAATAAGAAGCTGCCTCAAAGGTTCTTACTCCTGTTTTAAATGCAAAGAATTTTGTATCTAAACTTATTCCTGCAAGAAGTCCTTCTGCTGTAAGTTTATTTATTTTAACGTCATCCTCTAAATATTGGACAACTTCTGTTACCATTTCACAAGTAGATGATACATATATTTCATGGAATGATAAAACAGTGTCTTGAATAGATTCCACACCTTTTCTATGGTGGTCTATTACTGCTACTTTTTTACTGATTCCTAACAATTCTTCACATTCCGTATAGCTAGGTCTATGAGTATCAACTACAACTACTAATGTATCTCTAGTACAATTTTTTATTGCATCTTCTTTACTTATAAATAAATCCTTATAATATTCGCATTTGTTCAACCTGCTCACAAACTCATCTATAGACTCGTTAACAGAGTCCAACACTATATATGTTTCTTTTTTCAAAGATTTACATATATCATATATACCTACTGCTGCTCCCATAGCATCTAGATCAGGATACTTATGACCCATTATATAAATAGTTTTACTTTGGGATACTATCTCTTTTAATGCATGACCTATTAGCCTAGATTTAACTTTCGTTGTCTTTTCAACTGCCTTAGATTTTCCTCCATAAAATTCAAACTTATCTTTTGTTTTTACAATAGCTTGATCTCCTCCTCTACCTAGAGCCAAATCTAAAGCTCCAGTAGCAAGTTTAATATTTTCATAAATGGAGTCTCCATTTCTTCCAACACCTATACTTATGGTTACAGGAAGCGTATTTCCATAATCAATATCTCTTATTGTATCTAGTATTGTAAATTTATTTTCTTGAAGTATAGATAAACCTTTTTGATTAGTTATAACTATGTATTTATCCTTCGAAGTTCTTTTTACTGCAGCTTGTAACGATGTTTCCAAGCCAGATAGTATTCTCTCTAATTCTACAGAAATTAAAGATCTTTTATCCTCATCAGCACTCTTTAATACTTCATCATATCCATCTACCTGAATTAACATTATGATATTTTTTTCTTCCTCATATTTTTGAGAAAGAGCCAAATATTGTGTTTTATCTATCCAATAAAGCATCATTAAATATTTAACTTGATCATCTTGCTCATTTTTTATAACATTATAAACAACTGTATACTCTCTATCTTTATAACTTACTTCAGTATACATTTCTTTATTTTCATTTAATACTTTTCTTAAATTAAGATTTTTAACTATATTATCAATATTTTCGCCAAGTAAATCTGGCGACTGTGTCATGTCATAAAACTTCTTATTATACCATGATATATTTCCATCAAATTCGAGAATGCAAAGAGGTATAGGTAGATTCATTATAGCCTTTTTTGTTGTTTCATCTATATCTAAAGACAAATTCTCAATGTATCTATTCCACTCTTTTTTTCTAAAATTAGCAATTCTCCAATTGTGAAATACTATATAAACAAATCCAAAGAAAAACAAACATCCTATATACAAATTATAGAAAAGTAGGATTAAACTTGTTATTCCAATAATTAATATATATATATTTATTTCTGGCATATTTATTTTAAAACTTGGTTTATTCCTCATTCCTATCCTCCTATATAGATTTATAAGCTCTCACATTTCTAAAGTCTAATATACTATCTATCATACCTATAAAAGAAATTCCTGTCATTCCAAATATGCCTACGCACATTGCACCGATAAATACTTTTTTATCTATTCCATTTCTTAACCATCTTTTTATAAAATAAATAGATACAGCTATTCCTTGTACTATAAACATAAAGTTAAATACCATTTGTAGATTTAAGAATATTGCATCTGTATATAATGGTGTTTTTATATAAGACAGGCCTAACATTAATAAGTATAATATGAATGAAATAACTATAGCATTTCCTGGTAAATAAAAATTTCTAAATTTTATTTCACCTAAATCTTCATATTTCATTCTTTTAAGAGCATATATTTCAACAAAATATATAATTATTGATGAAATCATACCTCTAAAAAATAATATAGTAGGTATTATATTTCTAAATGTATCTATAATATTTACTGTGCTTAACAATTCGTTGTTACTTACAGATTGTAACAGGCTTTTTTGTGCTTCTATACTTTCATTAAATACTTGAATCATCTCATTTAAGATATCAACTCCGAAAGCATATTTCGATATAATATAATGTGCTACTATAGAAAGCATAAATACTATAGAGCCTACAAAAATCGGTTCATATTTATTACTATCTTGTTTACTTAGAATTTTTTTAACTATAATACCTATAATTGTCCCAGGAATAATACTATTTATAAATATATCAACTGCATATATAGGCTTACTTAAAAATATTAAAGCAAAAAGTACAATTATTAGTGATATTATATTATTTTTAATATTTGATAATGTTCCGATTAGTGCAAAAGGTATTGGTATTAATAATATTATTAAACTTAATTGAGGAACATTTAAGCTTATCAATATTAATATTATAGCTAAAATGACTATCTGTAATACCTTTGATAGCCTTAAATCTTTATTCAATTTATATCACTCCCTATTGTCCATGTGTTTTTCCAATTTTGACAAATCTCCAAACCAAGTTTCTATACTGTGCTCTTCCTTTATTCCTTCTTTTGCTTTTTCCTTTATTTTATGATCTATTTCATCAAAACTAATGCCTAATCTTTTTCCTAAAAGATATGACAACATAATTAAATTAGCTATTGCATTTTGAAGTCCATCGTCAATAGGTTTTACTCCCTTAAATATTAGATTAAACAGATTGCTTATACTCATTAGTATTTCATTTTTTATCCATTCTATTATTTTTACATTTTTTGTAATATCAGAACCTTTTTCTATTCGCACAATCTTCCCCCCTCCTCAATATATAAACATTATATCATAATTTGCAAGGTAAAATACAATGAAAAAAGGAGGGCTTCTACCTTCCTTCTCATAATAATATTATCAAATTATTTATATTTATAATTTCCCAAGTAATAATTTCATATTTTACTTCTATAAATTTCCCCAAATATGAAAAACTATCTTTCTTATTTACTTAAATCTAATAAAAAAGCCCACCATTGATAAATCAATGGAAGGCATATTTATTAGTCTAATGTATATGGTAAAAGTGCTATGTTTCTAGCTCTTTTTATTGCTACTGTTAATTCTCTTTGATGTTTAGCACATGTTCCTGATATTCTTCTTGGTAATATTTTACCTCTCTCAGTTACATATTTTTGTAATCTTTGAGTGTTTTTGTAGTCTATTCTAGCGTCTTTAGAAGCACAGAATTGACAAACTTTTCTTTTCTTACGTCTTTTCTTGTTTATCATTTAGAGTCCCCTCCTTTTCTAAAATGGTATTTCGTCATCATCTATTGCTTGGAAACCATTTGGATCTAATCCTTGTGGTGCCTCGAAGTTTGGTTCGAAAGTCGGTTGCGAACCTTGATGACCTTCTCCGTATGGGTTTTCAGATCTATTTTTATTGCTCTCTAAAGCTTGTACTGAATTTGCACTTACTTTAGTAAAAGTTCTATTTTCTCCAGATTGTGTTTGATATCTATCAACTCTTAAAGTTCCTTGAACTGCAACTAATCTACCTTTTGAGATATAATTTGCACAAAAGTCAGCTGCTTTTCCCATCACTTCAACAGGAATAAAGTCTGTTTCTTTAGTTCCATCTTTTTTAGTATAGTTTCTATCTATAGCTATTGTAAAGTTAGCAACAGGTGTCCCACTTCCAGGTATATATCTTAATTCTGGATCTTTAGTTAATCTACCAACTAATACTACATGGTTCATAAAAGCACCATCCTATTCATAATAAAACTAGTTAAATGCTAATTAAGCACAAACTATCATATGTCTTATTACGTTTTCGTTTATTTTTAAGTTTCTGTCTAATTCTTTTGGAAGATCAGCAGAAGCTTTGAAGTTTACTAACACATAGAAACCTTCTGTGAACTTAGCTATTGGGTAAGCTAATTTCTTGTTTCCCCAAGTGTCAACTTTTTCAACTTCACCATTAGCTGAGATTACTTCTTGAATTTTATTCATTACTGCTTCTTTAACTTCGTCTTCAGCGTTTGGTCTTACAACGTAAACTAATTCATAATTTTTCATTAAATTTCACCTCCCTTTGGACTTAACGGCTCCACTTTTGCAGAGCAGAGAAATGAGAATAAATTCTCATACTTATGTATTTTATCACTTATAATAAGCTCTGTCAAACTATTTATACCTAATTTTGCTTTGTATAATTTAATAATAATTTTTACATTTATTTAATATTTAAAAATTTTATTTATTTTATTCAATTTATGTATATTTTCATTACTTCTGATAAATAATACAAGTATATATAGCCCCCATAACTTAAATATATTTCATCCCAATCTCCCAAATGGATAGCTTAATAGCTATCCATTTTAAATTGAAAACGGACAAAGAAAACCTTTGCCCGTTTTTTAGTATTCACCTATATTATAAGTTTTATACAAATTATTTATTAGTAGCTAACTCTTTTTCTTCGTTTTTAGCTAATTCTTCTCTTAATACTTCTCCCATTCTCTTTATACCTTCTACTATTTTTTCTTCAGGCATATTTGAATAGTTAAGTCTACAAGTATTGTATACTCCACCATTTGGATAGAATGACTCACCTGGAACATATGCTACATTTTTCTCTAAACATTTTTTAGCCATATCACCAGCATTAATTCCTTCTGGGAATGTAACCCAAGTAAATAGCCCTCCTTGTGGATGTGTAAACTCAACGCATTCTGGGAATTCTTCTTTCATAGTCTTTAACATTACATCTCTACGCTTAACATAACACGCTTTTATTTTTGCAACGTGCTCATCTAGATCATACATATCCATAAATTTACTTACTTCCATTTGGCTTATTGTAGAAGCTTGTAAGTCAGATCCTTGTTTACAAATATTATATTTAGCTAGTATTTCTGGAGCTGCACAAGTCCATCCTAATCTATATCCTGGGCAGAATATTTTTGAGAAAGTTCCAAGATAAATTACTAAACCTTTAGTATCTAAAGATTTTAATGATGGTAAGCTTTCTCCATCAAATCTTAATTCCCCATATGGATTATCTTCTACTACAGGTATTTCATATTTATTTATTATTTCCATGAACTTAATACGTCTTTCTAATGGCCATGTTCTACCTGATGGGTTTTGGAAATCTGGTATTACATAAATTAATTTAACTTTATCATTTGAAGCTAGAACTTTTTCTAAATCTTCCATTATCATACCATCATTATCAGTATTAATTTCTATAAATTCAGGCTCATAAGCTTTCATTGCATTTAATGCACCCATGTAAGATGGACTTTCACATAAAACTACATCACCTTTATCTAAAAATGTTTTCCCTGAGAAATCAAGACCTTGTTGAGATCCACTTGTTACTAATATATCATCTGGACCTACGTTAGTTTTAAGAGTCTTGTTCATTCTTGCAGCTATCTTTTCTCTTAATGGAAGATAACCTTCTGTTGATGTATATTGTAATGCTACTCTTCCTTGTTCTTCTAATACTGCAACTGAAACTTTTTTCATTTCCTCTACTGGAAATAATTCTGGAGCAGGCATTCCTCCTGCAAATGATATTACCTCTGGTCTAGCTGTAAGTTTTAATAACTCACGTATAGCTGACCCTTCAATTTTACTCATTCTGTCTGCAAATCTAACTGCCATGTTAAAGCACCCCCTATATATTACCTAATGATCTATATAAATTTTATTAGGTTACTACAACTGTTTAACTAAAGCCTTCCTATTTACTTACAATTTTCTTTATTCTTTTTTCTAAAGTTTGTCTATCTAACATAATCAATCTTTTACAGTTAGTGCATTTAATCTTTATGTCCATACCTACTCTAACTATTTCAAATTGCTTACATCCACAAGCATGTTGTTTTTTTAGTTCTACTATGTCACCTAAATTAAGATCCATTGGCATAAACAATCAACCTCCTTACTAATTTAGATTTTGCTTTTGTTGCATTACTTTTTATTATATTTAATAAGTCCCCAACACATTAAACACCATTCTTTATTTATTTTCAGTTGAAAATAAATAGATAAAACACAACTTTTTATAATAAATATTTTAAGAAGTAGTATTAATATGAACCTTAATAATTACTTTGTCTTAATTATTTTCTGGCAATTGAAATGAATTAAGACTGATAATACTATTTATTTTAATAAAATTATTTAACTTTATTGCTTCAGTCTTTAAATAAAAAATCTTTTATTTATTCTGTGTAGATATAATTATAGTAAGAAACTAACTCAATACCATAATTATACCAATTGAGAATACAAATGTAAATTTCTTATTATCATATTTTTAATAATCACAACAATAAAAAGCTTTTCCACAGTAATATTTAATGCATCAAATATTATATAATATCTAACTCTTTATACATAATAACACCTTTTTGATAATATTCTAATTCTCTTTCTTTTGATATGCTCGAATATAACTTCCCTAATTCAATGTATAAACCAGCTAGTATTTTCTTACTTTCTAAGCCTTTTGCAATATCTATACACTTATTTAAATAATCTATTGATGTTTCTATTTCATCCTTATTCTTATACATATCAGAATAGAATTTTAATGACTTATACTCATAGTACTTGTCTTTATTTTTAATAGATGATACTAAGGCTAGTTTACAATATCTTTGAGCCATCTCATATTCGCCTCTTTTTACATAAGAATCTATCATATTAAACAAACTTTCCATCATATATTGGTTTTCATCTCTCTTTGTAATATCATATACTTTTTGAGAATATTCTAAGTGCTTATCTATATCTCCCATTTCTGAGTAAATCTTACTCATAGATAAGTACACTTTAGCCAATCTATTTTTATTTTCTTCTTTTTCTATTATTTCTAATGCTTTATTAAAGCATTCTTTAGATTCAGAAAATTTACCAATATTTAGAAGATTTTTAGCTTTTAAGACTAAAATATTAACCTCTTCTTTTATACAATCTTCATTATCTATTCTATCTATTTTTTCCATAAACTCTAATGATTTCTGCGGTTGATTTAGTTTCATATAACACTCAGAAATTTTACTGTATAACTCCTTGTATATATCTGCATCTTCTATGTTACTTTCGTCTAGAACCTCTTTTGCAAACATAAAATGAGTTAATGCTCCCTTATAGAATTCATCTATCATATATATATTTCCTATATTAACATAACAATTATATATATCATCTTTATCTTCATTTTTTATAAAATAATATAGTGCTTTTTCATAATAATATACGGCACAAGTGTAATCTCCTTTTTTACAATTAATCTCAGCTAATAGGTTATTACATTTACCGTAATTTTCATTCAACTTGTACTCTTTGCATATATCTATAATTTCTTTTATTTGTTCTTCTGCTTTTTCTAACTCATCACATTTAATATAAATTTCACTTTTTAGTATTAGATTATCTGTTATTTTTTTAGACTGCATCTCTTTTGTCTCTAGCAAATAATCTACACTCACCCCTAATTTATTCGACAAATATTCCAACAACTCATAACTTGTATGTGATTTGTCTCTTTCAATATGACTTATTTGAGCTGCTGTAATTCTGTCTCCAGCTAATTCTTTTAATGTCATATTTTGTTCTTTCCTAAGCTTTTTTATTTTTTCCCCTAAACTTAATATATTCATTAATATTTACTCCCCCCCTTTTTTAAGTTATTATCATTTTATAATATAATTATAACTTATATTTACATTAAAAACATCACTAAAATATTCCTTTTTCTAATTATATTTTTTGTGTATAAATATTTAATATTATAAAAAAATGCATTAAATATTGAATATTAATTATAAATTTTTTACATGTAATACATATAAAAGAAGGTATTAATTAAATTAATACCTTCTTCATTTCCGTTAATCTTCATCCATCATCATGGATAAGATGTCATTCAATTCTTCTTCATTATTGTATACTATTTCTATTTTACCTTTTTTCTTACCTTTAGATATATTTACTTGTGTCCCAAATATATTAGAAAGTCTTTCTTCTGCGTTAATTATATAAATGTCTTTTTGTTTCTTTTCTGATTTCTTAACTTCTTTGTTAGAAATAATTTTTTTTGCTATTTCTTCTACTACTCTAACAGATAAATCATCTTTAACTATTTGGTTGGCTATTTCTAGTTGTTGATCATAATTTTCTATTCTAAGTAATGCCTTTCCATGACCAGGTGTTATTTCTCCACTTTCAATCATTTTAATTACTTTTTTTTGCAAATTTAGCAGCCTTAAAGTATTGGTAATGTGAGGTCTACTTTTCCCCACTGCCTCTGATAACTCTTCTTGAGTAACCTTATAATTATCTATTAAACTCTTATAGGCAATAGCTTCTTCTATAGCATTTAAATCTTCCCTTTGTAAGTTTTCTATAAGAGCAATTTCCATTATATCTTTAATTGGTATATTCTTAATCACAGCTGGTATTTCTTCTTTTCCTGCCATAATAGATGCCCTATATCTTCTTTCACCCGCTATAATCATATAATTATTCTCATCTGTGGGTTTTAAAACTATTGGTTGTAGCACTCCTACATTTTTTATAGAATTAGATAATGCTTTTATTCTTTCTTCATCAAATTCTTTTCTTGGTTGGTTTTTGTTAGGTCGTATATTAATCAATTTTATTTGTACAATCTCTTTTTTATCAACCTCTTCATTTATTTCAGGAATTAAAGCGCTAAGACCTTTTCCTAATCTTTTACTTCTTCTAGGTGTATTATCCATACTATATTACATCCTCCTCTAATTCAATAAATTCTTCTGCTAACTCTTTATATGCTAATGTCCCCCTACATTTTGAATCATAATAAATCACCGGTTTTCCATAGCTTGGTGCCTCAGCAAGTCTTACATTTCTAGGAATTAATGTGGTATATACACTCCCTTTGAAGTATTTTTTTACTTCTTCAACAACTTGAATAGACAAATTTGCTCTTCCATCAAACATGCTAAGAACTACACCTTGTATTTCAATCTTAGGATTTAATCTCTTTTTCACTAATTTATATGTTGACATTAGTTGACTGACACCCTCTAGTGCATAATATTCACATTGTATAGGTATTAAAACACTATCAACTGCAGTCAATGAGTTTATAGTAAGCATACCTAAAGAAGGAGGACAGTCTATAAAAATATAATCATATTCATCTTTTATTTTGTCTACACTATCTCTTAATTTATACTCTCTATCACTTTCATTGGCCAACTCTATTTCTGCCCCAGCTAGCTCACTAGCTGCTGCTACAATCTTTATATTATCAAACTCTGTGTCAATAATAGCTTCTCTTATATCTAAGCCATCTATTATAACTTCATATATAGTATTTTCTACAGTATTTTTATCAATTCCATAACCACTAGTAGTATTCCCTTGGGGATCCATGTCTAAAACTAATACTTTTTTGCCTAATTGTCCTAAACTTGCACTTAGATTAACATTAGTTGTTGTCTTTCCTACTCCACCTTTTTGGTTAAAAATTGCTACAGATTTTCCCATAAAGATTTCCCCCTTTTTCTTCTTTTAAAAAAAGATTACTGCTAAGCAGTAACCCCTTATTTTTTAGGAATTTTGACTACAACTTCCATGTAATCTCCTTTATCTATTTCATTATATTTTGCTTCAATTCCTGTATTCTTTATGGCATCATATGCTTGTTTTAATGTATTAAGATATATTCTAATACCTACTGAACATTTTATATTCTGTTTCTTTTCAGGTTCGCTCTCTGCTCTTAAAGCCTCTAATGTATCATTAATTAATTTTTCCGTTTTCTTAACTGTAAGCTCTTGTTTAACTACTTTTTGAATAATTTCCATCATTAGTTCTTCATTAGGCAACTTAAGCAATGCTCTTGCATGTCTTTCAGTCAAACTATTTTCAACAAGATATTGCTTTACAGTATCAGGAAGTTTTAATATTCTAAGTTTATTAGCTATAGTTGATTGATTTTTACCTAATTTTTCAGCCAACTGTTGTTGGGTAAAATTATGTTCTTTTATTAAATTCTCATATCCTAGAGATTCCTCTATAAAATTCAAATCTTCTCTTTGTAAATTTTCTAATAAAGCTAAAACTGCAGAATATTGATCTGACATATTATTTATTATTGCTGGTATCGTTTTTAGTTCAGCTAATTTTGCTGCTCTTAGCCTTCTTTCCCCCGCAACTAACTCATATCCATCTTCTTTTTGTCTAACAGTAATTGGTTGAAGTATTCCGTACTCTTTTATGGATTTACTTAATTCTTCTAATGCATTAATTGAAAATACTTTTCTTGGTTGATATGGATTAGGAATTATTTTATCAACTGGTATCTCTTTAACTATTTTTTCTTCCATAACATCCCTCTCTTATTGATAAATATATTTTTACTGCAATTTATGTAAATTTATTTTGATTTTCTACTCACAAAGGGAAACTACTTCCCTTTATGAGTATTTATTTCTTCATTTAATATTATTTTCCTTCTATATTTCTCTATATTATTTATTTTATAGGATTTTTAGATGGTTTGCCTGCTTTTCTTGGATATTTTGATGGGGTACTCTTAATTTTTTTGAATACTAATATATTATGATTTAATTCTAAATCAGATAACTTAATATCTATTTTTTCAACAAATTCTATTCCCAAAGTTTCCATAGCTGCTTTTGACTCTTCTAGTTCTAAATTAGCATTTGGTCCTTTCAGACATATAAAATATCCCCCAACTTTTACAAAAGGAACACAAAATTCCATTAATATTGGTAATCCGGCAACAGCCCTTGCTGTAGCGACATCATACTGTTCTCTGTATTCTTCACTTTTACCAAAATCTTCAGCTCGTCCATGAATAAATTCTATCCCTTTTAAATTTAATTCACTAGCAACTTCTTGTAAAAAGTTTATTCTTTTATTTAGAGAATCTAATAAAGTTAAATTTAAATTTTCTAAACAAATTTTTAGTGGCATACCAGGAAAACCTGCACCAGTACCCACATCTATTAATGATATATTATCAGTTATATAATTATTAGTTACAGCTGAGATAGAGTCCAAGAAATGCTTAATATATACTTCTTTCTCTTCCTCTATACCTGTTAAATTCATTACTTTGTTCCATTCAACTAATATTTCTCTATATTTCTTTAAGTTTTGAAGTTTTTTATCAGTAGCTTCCAGACCAAAACCTTCTATACCTTCTTTTAATACTTCTAGGTTATTCATTACTTCCTCCTCTAGTTTTTCTCATTTGTTCTAAATAAATAAGTAAAACTGATATATCCGCAGGAGAAACCCCAGAGATACGAGAAGCTTGTCCTATAGATACTGGTTTTATAGCATCTAACTTTTGTCTAGCTTCTAATCTTAAGCCATCTATTGAAGAATAGTTTATATCTTCAGGAAGCTTTCTATTTTCTAATTTTTTAAATTGATCTATTTGCTTTAATTGTTTATCTATATATCCTTCGTATTTAGACATAATTACACATTGTTCTTTAACATCATCAGATACTTCTTCTCCAGCACCTTTTCCTATTTGTTCTAAAATACTATAAGTTACTTCAGGACGCTTTAGGAATTCATATAAAGATAAACCAACTTTTATTTCTGAACCACCAACTTTAGCTAATATATGGTTAACCTCTTTTGGTGTTACTCTTTCTGCTTTTAATCTTTCTAATTCTTTTTCAACTTCTGCTTTTTTAGCAATGTATCTTTCGTATCTATCTTCTTTAACAAGACCTATATCATGACCTTTTTCTGTAAGTCTCATATCTGCATTATCTTGTCTTAAGTATAGTCTATACTCTGCTCTAGAAGTCATCATTCTATAAGGTTCATTAGTTCCTTTAGTAACTAAGTCATCTATAAGAACTCCTATATATCCCTCTGATCTATCTAGTATAAAAGGTTCTTTACCTTCTATTTTTAGAGCAGCATTTATACCTGCTATAAGACCTTGAGCTGCTGCTTCTTCATATCCAGAAGTACCATTAAATTGCCCTGCACTGTATAAATTTTCAGTTACTTTTATTTCCAAAGTAGCTTTTAATTGCGTTGGATCTATGCAGTCATATTCAATTGCATAAGCAGGTCTCATTATTTTAGCATTTTCAAGACCATTCATTGATTTGTATATTTGAACTTGAACTTCAAAAGGTAAGCTTGTTGATATACCTTGAATATACATTTCTTTTGTATCTAGTCCTTCTGGCTCAATAAATGTTTGATGTGATTCTTTATCATTGAATCTTACAACCTTATCTTCTATTGATGGACAATATCTCGCTCCTGTAGCATTAACTTTTCCACTATACATAGCAGATCTTTCAATGTTCTCTATAATAACTTTATGGGTATCTGTATTTGTTCTTGCTAAATAACAAGGTACTTGATCTATCTGTAAATTTTCACTCATAAATGAAAATGGAGTTATTTTTTCGTCCCCCTCTTGGATTTCCATTTGAGAAAAATCTATACTATCCTTATGAATTCTAGCAGGAGTACCTGTTTTGAATCTTCTCATATTTAAACCTAAATCAACTAATTTATCTGTTAAAGAAGCCGCATATCCTAATCCATTAGGACCTTCTTTAAACGTTCCCTCACCTATATAAATTAATGAATTTAAGTAAACTCCAGTTGCAAGTATAACTGCCTTAGCATTATAAGCACATCCTAATTTAGTTACTACGCCTGTTACAACTTTTCCATCATGAAGTATATCTACAACTTCATCCATAGCTATATCCAGGTTTGGCTCGTTTTCAAGAGTCTTTTTCATTTCTGTGTGATATTTAAACTTGTCTGCTTGTGCTCTTAAAGAATGTACAGCTGGTCCTTTTGCTGTATTTAGCATTCTACTTTGTATAAATGTCTTATCTACATTTATACCCATTTCTCCACCAAGAGCATCTATTTCTCTAACTAATTGTCCTTTACCAGTTCCACCTATAGATGGGTTACATGGCATCATTCCAATTGAATCTAGTGTTAGTGTTATTATTAGTGTTTTATGACCCATTCTCGCTGTAGCTAATGCTGCTTCACATCCAGCATGTCCTGCTCCAACAACAATTACATCATAACTTCCTGCATTATATGTTTGCATGTTTTCTCCTTTCTTAAATAATGTTTCACGTTAAACGTTAATATCTTATTAATCGTTTCATTTATAAGGTAACTTTATTTAAGTTTATTTTATTTATTTACCAATACAGAAGTTTGCAAATATAGTATCTAGTAAATCTTCCTGTACAGTATCTCCATTTATATACCCTAAATAATCCCATATATTCTTAAAATCAACTTCTATGAAATCATAAGGTAATCTTTGATTTATTCCATCTATAGCATCATTTATTGCATTGTAAGCTTTTAGTAAGGCATCTTTATGTCTAGAGTTTGTAACAACTACACTTGAGTTATTTCTTATATCCCCTTTAAATACCATAGATTCTATTTTATTATGAACCTGTTCAATACCTTCATTTTTTAATGCTGATATTTTTATTATACTATCCTTGTCAACATATTTAGCTATTTCTTCCTCTGATACAACTTGGTCAAGGTCATTTTTATTTAACAAAACAATAGTCTTTTTATCTACTGCTTGTTCTAATATTTCTTTGTCTTCTTGTGACAATTCTTTTGAGCCATCTATTACGATTATTACTAAGTCTGCTGAGTTAAATGATTCTCTAGATTTTTCTACACCTATTTTTTCAACTATATCTTCTGTTTCTCTTATACCTGCTGTATCAACAATTTTTAAAGGAATTCCCTTTATATTAACGAACTCTTCTATTACATCTCTTGTTGTTCCAGCTATTTCAGTAACTATGGCTCTGTTTTCTCCTAAAATATAGTTTAGTAATGATGATTTTCCTACATTTGGTTTACCAACTATAACTGTTTTTAGGCCGTCTCTTAAAACTTTTCCGCTTTCAGCTGAGTCATACAGTGATTTTATTTCACTTCTTAATCCTTGTGCACTCTCAATAAGCATTGCATAAGTTATTTCCTCAACATCTTCTTCACTAAAATCTATTGAAACTGTTAAATGAGCTAAAACTTCCGTTACCTTAAATCTTAACTCTTTTATTTTATTAGCTAAAACACCACTTAAATGACTTTGAGCCACCTCTTGGGCCTTATCTGTTTTTGCTTTAATTACATCAATTACAGCTTCTGCTTGAGATAAATCTATTCTTCCATTCAAGAATGCTCTCTTTGTAAACTCACCTTCATCAGCAAGTCTTACGTCTTTACTTAATATTAATTCTAATATTTTTTTTACTGAAATAAATCCACCGTGGCAATTTATTTCAATTACATCTTCCGCTGTATAAGAATTAGGTCCTTTCATAAAAGCAAGTAACACTTCATCTATTTTTTTATCACCATCTAATATATGGCCATATATTAAAGTACGAGTATTATAATCTGTTATATTTTTTCCTGAAACAGATTTAAATATCTCCTCAGCTACTGGAAGAGATCTACTTCCACTAATTCTTATTATGCCTATTCCACCTTCTCCTGGTGCTGTTGCAATTGCTGCTATAGTATCATCTATAAACATGATATCACCTCTATATTTAATCTATTTTAAATTCTTAACTATTATTTAAAATTATAATCTTAATTTTATCATTATATTAAATAAATTACAAAAATTAAACCCCCTAAATAGTTAGGAGGTTTGAATTTTATCTTTTATATTCAATCACTAGTCTTCTATATGGATCTGTTCCTTCACTGTAAGTAATTACATACTTATCATTTTGTAAAGCTGAATGAACTATTCTTCTTTCATAAGGATTCATATAGTCCAGTTTTTTTGTTCTTCTAGTCTTTGCTACTTCACGAGCAACTTTTCTAGCATATCTAACTAATGATTCTTCTCTTTTATTTCTATAATTTTCTATATCAACTAATACTCTCATACGAGAATCCTTATTGATTTTATTTAAAGCTAGTCCAGTTAAAAATTGTACTGCATCAAGAGTTTCTCCTCTTCTTCCAATTAAACAAGTAGCTTCTTTTCCTTCTATGCTAATTTTAATTAAGTTATCCTCTTGAGTGGCATTAACTTTAGCACTTATCTTAGATTTTAATAGAATATTTTCTATAAATTCCTTAGCAATTTCTATTTCTTCTTTTTTTATTACTGTTACTTCATATATCCCATCTTTAGCCCCTAGGAATCCTAGAAACCCCTTAGAAGGATTTTGAATAACCTTTACTTCGATGTCTTTTTCTTCAACGCCTAATTCCAGTAATGCTGATTGAATTGCTTCTTCTTTTGTCTTACTTGTTATTTCTATCTTTTTTGTTTGATTTTGCATTGCTGTTAGGTTTTCCTGATTTTTCATCTTTAACTACTGCCTCCTTAGAATCAGCCAGTTTAGCTTTTAAAGGACTTGTTATTAATTGATATTGAGCTATAGAGAACAAGTTACTTGTTATCCAATATATTGCAAGACCTGCTTGGAAAGTATATCCCCAGAATAATGACATTGCTGACATTACATAAGTCATACTTTTCATCATATTTTCAGTTTGCGCATCCCCAGTAGACATCATTTTTTGCATGAAGTAAGCACTTATACCTGAAAGTAATGCTAGGCTGATACTTCCTGTTGCAGAAATATCTTTTATCCATAAGAAACCTGCTTGCGCTGCTTGTGCTGCCACATCTGCATTTGGAAATACACCATAAAGTACAGGTTCTCTTAATACATTAAATAGTCCTATTAATATAGGCATTTGTATTAATAATGGCAAACAACCAGCTAGTGGATTAATCTTTGCTTCTTTATAAATCTTCATTAGCTCTTCTTGCTGTTTTTCTGGCTTATTTTTATATTTTTCTTGAATTTCCTTTATTTTAGGTTGGATGTCTTGCATTGCTTTTTGAGATCTTATTTGTTTTACCATTAAAGGGACTAATAATAATCTTACAAATAGCGTAAATACAACTATAGACAATCCATAATTATTCACAAACTCAAAAATAACTCTAAGTATATGACCTAATACATTACTTATAATACTCAATTGTATACCTCCTATTAGTACGCTTATTTTAGAGGATCATATCCTCCTGGATGAAATGGATGACACTTTAAAACCCTTTTTATTGACAAATACATACCTTTAAACAATCCATATTTTTTGAAAGCTTCTATTGCGTATTGAGAACAAGTAGGATAAAACCTACATGTAGGTCCCTTCAAAGGAGATATATATTTTTGGTAAAATCTTATCAAGTAAATACATAATTTCGATAAACATGTATTTATTTCCTTCCATATATATGCTATTTTATTCAACAATTTTAACCTCCATAAAATAGACGTTATTAAATATGTATAGTTTTAAAATAAATTTGCCTTTTTAATTAAATGCTTCATTGCTTTTTCAATCTCAGTATATTCAGCATCCTTTATGGCAACTCTAGCTATAAATACTATGTCATAACCAGATTTTATATTACCATCTATATTTAACCTATACGATTCTTTTATTCTTCTTCTAGCTTTATTTCGTACATTGGCCTTACCTACTTTTTTTGAAACGGATATACCAACACGATTATTATCCGACTTGTTTGGAAGCGTATACATAACTAATAATCTATTTGCTATAGATTTTCCATATTTATAAACTTTCCTAAAATCTGAATCTTTTTTTAAGCCTTGTGTTTCTTTAAAGTTCATATTAATATCCTCCGTAAACACAGCTATGTAATAAATTACATAAAAAGGCCACTATTTAAGCGGCCTTTTTAATTATTAATGAGTTAATCTATTTCTTCCTTTAGCTCTTCTTCTTTTTAAAACATTTCTTCCGTTAGAAGTTTTCATTCTTTTTCTGAATCCATGCTCTTTTTTTCTTTGTCTCTTTTTTGGCTGATAAGTTCTTTTCATTCTATTGCACCGCCTTTCACAATTTTTTTCCGTTTATAAAAATAATAACTTTACTGTCAAAGTAAACATAACACATATTATTATAAATCCTTTTATATTCGTTGTCAACGTGTTTTATAGCCTTTAAATCTTAGTTTTTTATTCTTTATTTTTAATCTTAAAATTCATAATTTCCAAAAAAATATATATTATTCCTATATATTAATGTAATTTCTTTATTTTTTTCATTGTTGAATAAATTATTCACAGTACGACATAATTGTGGATAATTTATTCAGAACGTATTGAAGTTTGACATATATTCTGATATTATAAATATACTTGTTGATAATGTTAATAATAAATAATAACATATTAAACTTATGCACAATCTGTGGATTAAATTGTGAATAAGTTTTCATATCTTAGACAATAATTGAGTAAATGAAGAGTTTTTACTATATATTTTACTATTTATAAGTTTATATACACCCTGTTTATATCTTTAAAATTATTTTTTATAATTTTATTTATTAAAATATTATCCACATTTTATCCCAAAGTTAGAATTTATATTTTTTATTCACTTATCTTTCGTCAATTTTTGTTAATAACTTTGTGGAAAATGTTAATTATTTAGTTCGGAGGTTTACTT